>NZ_CALGYW010000057.1 GCF_937934665.1 uncultured Anaerococcus sp. | reverse complement strand
ACCTAAAGGGTTCTTACACTGTTTTACTTTTCTACCCAGCTGACTTTACCTTTGTATGTCCAACAGAACTTGAAGACATGCAAGATTCTTACAAAGAGCTAAAGGACCTTGGTGCAGAAGTTTACTCAGTATCTGTAGATACCCACTTTGTTCACAAGGCATGGCATGACAATTCTGAAGCAATTGGTAAGATTGAGTATACAATGATAGGTGATTCTAACAAGGAGCTTACAAGAGAACTTGGCCTACTTGATGATTCAGGGAAAGCCCACAGAGCAACCCTTGTAATTGACCCTGACAATGTTATCCAAACTCTAGAAATCAATGCTGACGGTATTGGTAGAAAAGCTAATCTTAATATAAATAAGGTTAAGGCTGCAAAATACGTAGCTGACCACCCAGGTGAAGCATGCCCTGCTAAGTGGGAAAGCGAAGAAGACGCAACCCTTACACCAGGACTTGACCTAGTTGGTAAAATCTAATATGTTAGATAACAATCTAAAGAACCAGTTGGCCCAATATTTCGACCTCTTACAAACAGAGGTCACTATTGGGCTTTCTGCTCATAATGACGAAAACTCAAAAAAAGTTAAAGAATTTGTAGAAGAGGTAGCAGCTCTTTCCGATAAGATTAGTCTTGTCGAAAAAGACCTAGCCCTTAAGCCTTCTTTTGAAATCAAGGGGCCCTTTGACCACGGGCAGATTATCTTTGCTGGCCTTCCCCTAGGTCACGAATTTGCATCCTTTGCCCTCGCTATGCTCCAAGCAGGTGGAGTTAAGCCAAAGGTAGATAAGTCTACAAAGTCAAGAATTAAGGGACTTGGACAGGCTAATTTTGAGACAATTGTCTCCCTATCCTGCCACAACTGTCCAGATGTAGTTCAGGCCCTAAATATCATGGCTATATTAAACCCTGAAATAAACCACACCATGATAGATGGTAGCATGTTCCAGGACCTTGCAGAAGACCGTGATGTCCTAGCTGTACCTGCAATCTTTAAAGACGGAGACTTCTTCGAAGGCGGCAAGCAGTCTATAGACAGTATTTTAGACAAACTTGGAAGCAAGGTCGACAAGGACGACTTTAAGGATAAGCCAGTATATGATAGTCTTGTCATAGGTGGTGGACCTGCGGCGGCAACAGCTGCAATCTATGCTGCAAGGAAGGGAATCACAGCCGGTATAATCGCAAGTGAATTTGGTGGCCAGGTAAATGAAACCCTAGCAATCGAAAATATCCCTGGTTTTAAATATACAGAAGGACCTACTTTCATGGGCCAAATGCAAGACCAGGTAGAATTCCTAGGAGTGGACCTAATGACTGGTGTACTTGCAAATTCTGTAGAAAAAAAGGATGACAAGGTAGAAGTCATCCTGGATAACGGAGCAAAACTTTACGCAAAGACCATTGTTATAGCTACAGGAGCCAGGTGGAGGCTAATCGGCATCCCTGGTGAAACAGAATTTAGAAACAAGGGTGTTGCCTACTGTACCCACTGTGACGGGCCACTCTTTAAGGGTAAGAATGTAGCTGTAATCGGCGGAGGCAACTCCGGTGTTGAAGCTGCAATTGACCTTGCAGGTATAGTAAAACACGTTACAGTCCTAGAATTTCTTCCTGAATTAAAGGCGGATGAAATCCTTCAGGATAAGCTAAATTCTTTAGAAAATGTTACAGTAATAACAAATGCCCAAACCACAGGCCTTTACGGAGATGGCAAGGTAGAAAGTCTTGAATATACAGACAGGATTACAGGAAAAGAGCACAAGCTTGACATAGCAGGCTGCTTTATCCAAGTAGGCCTAATTCCAAATACAGAATGGCTAGAAAACTCTGGCATAGAGCTTTCTGACAGGGGTGAAATCATCACTAAAAATGATGGATCAACCAATATCGAGAGAATCTATGCAGCTGGTGATGCTACAGATGTCTTATTTAAGCAGATAGTAATAGCTGCAGGCACTGGAGCAACAGCAGCCCTAGGAGCTTATAACTACCTTATGGTAAATGAATAAAAATATAAATCGTCCTTCGGGGCGATTTTTTTATTACAAATTAAGCTTCTAGCTAGTAATTTCTGTATTTACCAAGCTTTAATAAAATCATTAGACGGCCAGACTTATTAATGGTATAGTAAGAAAAATAATTGAATAGAGTGTTGCAAAAAGCGAGGATACTTGCTTTTAAGGGCGGATTGTTTCTATGAGTATAAAAGAGATAAGGAGATTAAAATGAAAATTATAGGCGAAGCTTTAACATTTGATGACTTACTTCTAGTGCCAGGAGCATCAGAAGTCCTACCAAACGAAGTGAAAATCAAAACCAACTTAACCAAAAAAATCAAGCTAAACATCCCACTAATGACAGCATCTATGGACACTGTTACCGAATACAAGATGGCCATAGCCATGGCCAGACAGGGCGGTATAGGTATTATTCACAAAAATATGTCTATCAAAGAGCAGGCTGCCCAAGTTGACAGGGTAAAAAGAAGCGAACACGGAGTTATCACAGACCCCTTCTACCTCCACCCATACAATAGCCTAGGAGAAGCCCTTGATATCATGGCCCACTACAGGATTTCTGGTGTGCCAATAGTTGATGATGACATGTACCTAAAGGGAATTTTAACAAACAGGGACGTGAGATTCCAAGATGACGAAAGCGTCAAAATCGATGACATCATGACCAAGGATAAGCTAATCTTAGGCTATGAGGGTATTTCCATGGAAGAGGCTATCAAGAAAATGGAATCTGGCAAGGTTGAGAAACTACCTATAGTTGACGATGAGGGTAAGCTCAAGGGCCTTATCACCATCAAGGATATAGAAAAAACCAAGCAATATCCAAACTCAGCCAGGGATGAAAAGGACAGGCTCCTTGTTGGGGCTGGAGTTGGGATCACAGGCGATATGATGGAAAGAGTCGATGCCCTTGTAGGTGCAAAGGTTGACGTTATTGCCCTAGATACTGCCCACGGCCACTCCAAGGGAGTAATGGAAGCTGTTAAAAAGATCAAGGCTAAATACCCAGACCTCCAGATAATAGCAGGTAATGTTGCCACAGGCGAAGCTACCAAGGACCTCATAGAAGCAGGTGTCGACTGTGTCAAAGTCGGTATAGGACCTGGTTCTATCTGTACAACCAGGGTTGTAACAGGGGTTGGTGTCCCACAAATATCTGCCATCATAGACTGCGTGGAAGTTGCTAAAAAATATGATATTCCAGTAATAGCAGACGGTGGTATCAAGTATTCAGGAGATATCACAAAGGCCCTTGCTTGCGGAGCAAGCGTAGTAATGGCAGGGTCCCTCTTTGCAGGTACTGAAGAAAGTCCAGGAGAGACAATCATGTTTGAAGGTAAGCAATTTAAGGAATACCGCGGCATGGGATCTCTTGCATCTATGAAATCTGGATCATCTGATAGGTACTTCCAAAATGACACCAAAAAATATGTACCAGAAGGAGTCGAAGGCCGTGTAGCTTACAAGGGCTATGTAGGCGATGTAATCTACCAAATGCTAGGTGGACTCAGGTCTGGTATGGGCTATGTCGGAGCAGCAAACCTTAATGAACTTTACGAAAAATCACAATTCGTAAAAATCTCCCCAGCCTCCCTAGTAGAAAACCACCCACACGATATTCAAATTACAAGAGAATCTCCAAACTATACAAGGAAATAAGACCAAGTTAAAACTAAGGTGAGCTTAAAGGATGGGTAAAGTCCTGCAAGCTTACCTTTTTTATTATTATAATTTGCTTTGACAATAGCTCTCAGACATAAAATTATAATATTTAGAAAAATATTTGCATTATTCTAAAGTTTAAGCAAATTGATTACATATGAAATGTATAAGTATATGTAAAATCATAAGAAAGGATTAGATTATGAAAAAAACGAAAAATTCTGCTTTTTTCTGCATTGCTTTTAAGTTCTATCACAATTGCAAATAAGAACTCTGAAGCAGCATCAATTTCTGAACACTATTCTGGAACTTTTGATAGAGCTTGGGAAAGATATGCTAGTGGTGACAATGGTAATGCTCAGCTTACTTATGGATTTAATACTTGGGCCTTTAAAGAAGACTATGCAAAAGCTAGGCACAATGCTAAATCGCATTATGCTGCTATAAAAAATGGTAATGGATGGCATACTGGAGCTGGTAAAAGTGCTGGTTCAACTTCCAGAGTTGACGTGATCCACAGCGGAACTTCAATTTCTTATTACAACAATTACTAAAATGTAGTAGTTAGAGGCTTCTATAAGTTCAATTTTCTTATCTAGTAGGCTATTACCTATCATGTATATAAGAAAATATACTTATATAAGCCTCAAGTTTTAACTTCACTTTTTGTATTAAAGGATAAGCCATGAGAAGAATAAAATAATATTTTTTTTCTATTATGGTCTTTGTTATACTTATTCTCACTGGAGAGTTGTATGCCTGGAATCTTGAAAGTTTTGAGACTGGCTATATAAGAACTTCTTTTTATTTACCAAATGATAAAGAGGAGAAAGAATATAGTTTGGAAGAAATCAAAAAAACTGCTGATGAATCTGGACTTGCAATTTTCGCTGTAGAAAGAGATATTAAAGGTCTTAGGGAAGAGAAAATCAAAGTATATGGTAATGATTTTGTTAAAAAAGTGCTTGATGATAAATCAAAAGTCCAAGAAGGTCTTTTTAATAGTTTTTCCCTAGGAAAAATCGAACTTGTCTTCAAAGATTTTGACTCCTATGATTATCCTGATAAGCTTTTAGATTTCTATCTTATCGGTGATATGGATGATGCTAGGGATTTTAAATCAACCTTAATTGATAAATATGGAGGTGAAAGTCCTAAAGAAGGATATAGCTACTACAATCCTTCCAAAGTCTTAGCAATAGTGCGGCTAGTTTCTATAGCTTTTCTGCTTATATTAAGTATTTTATTTACTGAGCTTTTTAAAAAAGAAGTATTACTTAAGTTTATCTACGGAGAAGATATAAGGTCTGAAATTTTTTCTTATATTATAAGAGAGTCGCTTATATTTTCTTTAATATACTTAGCTATATTTTTCTTGCTTAGATTTTTATTTACTACAAAGACTGACTATATGCTAAGCTTTAGTATGGCTATGCTTGCCTTATTTATAGTTCTTAATGGACTTATTTACTATAGGTTGGTTTTTTTAGACTTTAAAAGATCTATCAATAATGCAAAAACTGACAAGAAAATCTTGAGAGGGTCATACATATTTCAAATAGCCCTTAGCTTTATGGTCATAAGTTTTATATCAATTAATATAGATATGGTAAGCAAGTCCCACGCTTACATTTCTCAAAGAGATTTTTTCAAAGAGATGTCTGATTACTATTATATAAATTCTTCACTAATTGATAAAAACAAGGAGGCTAACAATGAAACTATAGTTCTTCAGGAAAATTATATAGGTTCTTTTTTGAAAAAATTTAGGAATAAAAGATTTACAAATGTTTACCTTCAAGACGGAATGAGAACTGGTAAGGCTATAATCCTATCTGCAAATAATGCAAAAAGTTTTATCCTGTCGAATACAGACCTTGACAAAGGAAGGATAAAAGAAGATGCTATAAATTTGCTTATCCCACAAAATTATGTTAAAGATGGCCTTGCTGACTTAGAAATGTTAAGCGATCTTTATTTTCCCAATGAGGAAAAATACAATACTCTAACCTATAGCAAAATTGAAACTATAGCAATTTCTAAGAATACCAGTATCCAGAGCAAAATTTACAAGGATCCCCTAATTTTTTTAGATTTAAGAAGTGAACAGAATTATTTTAACCCCATGTATATAAGTGAATTATCAATGTATAAGATGAATGATAATACTTGGAAAGAATTGCTAGCTAATAAAGATATAGACTATTTGATAAGTTATAGGACCAATGTTTATGAATTTTACCTGACCTCCCTTAGTCGACATGTACGATACTTGATCCTGTCCTTAGTATTTTTGCTTATATTTCTTATTCTTTACTATATGATGGTTAGAATTGTAATAGGACTTCACATTAAGTTTAAATCTAAGGAGATCATGGTTAAAACTATACTTGGCTATGGCTTTTTTAAAAAATACTTCAAAATATACAGAAATAACCTAATTCCTCGGATATTAGGAT
>NZ_CALGYW010000056.1 GCF_937934665.1 uncultured Anaerococcus sp. | reverse complement strand
TGTTGAGGGTCTAGAAGGGATTTATCACGATATGTATAAGCTTTTAGCAAATCTTTTATCCTTTGTGATAATATCAGTTATTATGGCAAAACTATCTCCCCTAATTTTCATCTTTGCCATAATTTCAATCCTAATTCAGCTTATGATTAGATCTTATACAAATAAATACAGACATTCCCACATGGGCGAACTTAACAAAGTGAAAAGAAAAACCACCTCCTATTACAAGGAAGCATCCGATTTTCGTTTTGCAAAAGATATCAGAGTCTTTTCTTTCAAAGATAGGTTTATAGAAGGCTTTAAGCCCCTTGTGGCAAATGTGGTTAAGATTTCAAGGACTTTTATCAAACCTGAAATGTATCTCTCCCCTGTCCTTGCAGTCCTCCTTGTAGGAATCGAAGCTCTCTGCTATTATTTCCTAACAGGGAAAATTTTAGCAGATCAAATTACCCTTAAAAATCTAACCCTCCTTATCACATCCGTTGCGATTTATTCTAATGTTGTCTTGACTCTTATGATAAATATTGCCCAAACCAGGTCAAACCTGCTTTATGTGTCAGATGGCTTTGATATGCTAAGGGTGGATTTAAAATCAGAGGCAGGAGAAGATAAAATTACAGGTCCAATGTCAATTGAATTTAGAAATGTGAGCTTTTCCTATCCTTTATCTAACGTAAATGTTTTAGAAAATCTATCATTTACTATCAAGGAAAAAGAGAAAGTTGCCATTGTAGGCGTAAATGGAGCTGGCAAATCTACCATAGTTTCCCTAATCCTTGGCCTTTATAAGCCAACAGAAGGTGCGATTCTAATTAACGGTATGAATGCCAATGACCTTGACCTTAAGGAAAGATATGCCGCCTTTGCAACAGTTTTACAAAATGTAGAACCCCTTGCAGTTTCCATTGCAGAAAATGTGGCGGCGACTGATGAAAATATCGACAGAGAAAGAGTAATCGATTCACTAAAAAAGGCAGGTTTAGGATATAAACTCGACCAACTTCCAAAGGGGATTGACACCCAAATGACCCGAAATATCCACGATGATGGAACACTTTTCTCTGGAGGAGAAAACCAGAAACTCGCAATCGCTCGTGCTCTTTATAAGAAGGAGGCTGGAGCTTTAATAATGGATGAGCCAACAGCTGCTCTCGACGCCCTCGCAGAAGAGAAAATTTATAGGGACCTTGATGAGATCAGCAAGGATAAGACCCTGATTTTCATATCCCACAGGCTTGCTTCCACCAGGTTTTGTGACAAAATCATGCTCCTTGATGGCGGGAAAATTACAGAATACGGGACTCATGATGAGCTTTTAAAACAAAATGGTCTCTATAAGGAAATGTACGAATCCCAAAGAAAATACTACTTGGAGGAAAATCATGAAAAATAAATTAAAAGCCCTCTGGCTTTTTATGAAAATCACAGCAAAAAACGATCCTCTCTATATACCGGTAATCATCCTAAACGCCCTAGCTCCTGCAGCGGGAACTTTAATCAACGTCTTCGTGCCAATGATTTTTATCAATCAAATCACTGAGCCAAGGCCAGCTGACCAGTTTATAAAAATTGTAGTCTTGTTAATTATAGGAAAAATCCTACTAGAAAGCCTTGAAAGACTACTAAACAGAGAAGAGTTTGTAAGACGCCAGGGAATTAATGATTATTTGACCTTTGAGCTTGCAAAAAAAGCTATGGACTTAACTTATCAAAATATAGAAAATCCCCACACCCTAGACCTAAAAGAAAAGGCCAATGCAGCAATTAATATGGGAGCTATCCATAACCTCTTATCCTGCCTTAAGGATATAATAACAAGTGTGGCAACCATGATAGGAACCGCCATCGTAATCATATCCTTCTCGCCTTACTTAGTTGCATTTTCAATCCTTATCTCGCTT
>NZ_CALGYW010000055.1 GCF_937934665.1 uncultured Anaerococcus sp. | reverse complement strand
TGTAACAAAAGTTACTGATTATCATTATCTTTTGTTGTATAATAGGTATAAGGAGTGATAAATATGCAAATAGATATAAATAAAACAGTTTACGACCTGATAAAAGATAATGATAAATTAAAGGACGACCTTGTAAGTGTGGGCTTTACAGGACTTAAAAATCCATTAATGGTAAAAAGTTTGGGCAAGTCCATGTCCATAAAACGTGGGGCCAAGATGATGGGAGTTGCTGACTATGATCTCAAACTTAAGGCAATGGGATATGAGCTCATAGATTCATCAGAAAATCCTGAAGTCATCGAGAGGAAAAAACTCATAAAATCCTACCTTACAAGGCTTTCAGGTGGAGAAGATTTAAAATCAGTTAGGGCTGATTTTAAGAATAATTTTGAGGGAGTTTCTTCATCAGAGATCATGGATGCCGAAGAAGAACTTTTGGCATCTGGCATGGCCAAGGAAGAAGTGAGAAAACTCTGCGATGTCCATTCTGCCCTCTTTCATGGAGAGACAGAAAGTGAAAAAAATCTTGACCAATCAAGTCAAGCAGACTTTGTAGCTTATTTCAAAAAAGAAAATGAAGAGATTAAAATCATCCTAGATGGCCTTAAAAAATCCATAGAAAACGGCGAAGATTTTAGCAAGAATATCTACAAGGTCTTTGGCCATTATAAGAAAAAAGGAGACCTCATCTATCCAATCCTTAAGGCAAAATACAACAAGCCAGGCCCATCAGATGTGATGTGGGCAGTTGATATAGATATAGCAAATAACTTCAAGAAAGCCATCAAGCTTAAGGATAAGGATCTAGCCCTAGAAAGCTTAGAAAGAGCTAGGGAGATGACCTACAAGGAAGATAATATCCTTTATCCCCTAGTAGATGAAACAATAAGTGATGAAGACCTAGCTAAGCTTTATAGGGACCTCGGAGATTATGACCCAGACTTAGAAACTAAAGATGAAGATAAAAACCTATCCGAAGCTAATCTTAAAAAAGGCTACGTAAACTTATCCAAGGGAAAGATGAGAGTCGACCAGCTAAGGGCTATGCTAGATACCCTAGAAATAGAAATAACCTATGTGGATGAAAATGATATAGCCTCTTACTACAACGACCATAAGGGCGCAAAAGTCTTTAAAAGACCAGAATCATCCCTAGGCAGGGAAGTTTATTACTGCCACCCACCCCAAGCAGAGCCTATAGTTAGAAATCTAATCAAAGAATTTAAAAAAGGCACTAGAGATAAGCTTCAAGTTATAAAAAATATCAAAGGCAAAGACTATGCAATCACCTACTATGCAGTAAGGGATAAGGATGGAGCTTATAAGGGAGTCTTAGAGACAGTCCAAGACCTAAGTTTTTATAAAACTTATCTTGAAAGTAAGGCCTAATCTAGTAAAAGATAAATTCCTAATTTTCTTAAAAATTAATCTGATTTTATGATATAATATAAGTAAGTAAAATTATGATTAATAATAAATAGGAGGCATTATGATCTGTAAAAAATGTGGCCACAAAAATAAAGACGGGGCCAAGGTCTGCGAGTCTTGTGGAGCAAGCCTAGTAGATGAGAAAAATATTAAAAATGAAAAAATAAAAATCAACAAAGATGTTAGCAGAAAACGCACCCAAAGGCAAAGACAAAGAGGCAAGGACAAGGACCTCATGAGCTATGGCCTTATCATAGGATCAGTAATGGCCTTCGCTGTTGTTTTTATAGTCCTATCCTACTTCTTTAAGCTAGGGGCAGAAAAGGAAATGGCTAGAAACAATAGAATCGAATCAACCCAACAAGAGGATATAGCTCTTTATAAAAAAGCCATTAAAACAAGTGATGAAAACATCAAAAACAAAGACTACAAAAAAGCTATAGAAATCCTAAAGGCAATCCCTAAAGAAGCAGGCGATTATTATGAAGAGGGCCAAGCTAAGCTTGATCAAGTAGAAAAAGCAGTAGTAAAGGATATAGAAAAAGAAATAGCTGATGAAAATGAGAAAGAAGCTAAAAAACTAGCGACAACCTACGCTGACCTTCTACCAGAATCTAAGGCCCTATCTGATTTTAAGGAAAAATTAACTGGAAAAACTGAAAAATTAGCCGACAAGGAAGAAGAAAAAGAAGTTAGCGAAGAAGAAACTGAAGAAAACCAAGAAAATGAAGAAACAGAAGCTAATACAAATGAAGATAGTGACTTAAAAGACACTAGAGCTAGCAGACGAGAATTAGCTAACCAATACGATCTAGAAGCCCTAAGAGGAAACAACTCCTACGGTCAAAACGGTAACCCTTCATATACAGAAATCTACAAGGAAAAAGACTTCTTAAACAAGAATGTGACAGTTGACGCCCACATGGGAGAAATAAGAACAGAGCCAAACCTAAACTCAGGAGTAGCAGGCTATGTCTACGACGGAGATAACCTAAAGGTAAGTGAGGTAGTAAACGACGGCGGCAGATACTGGCTAAAAATAGACGGAGGCTGGATATCTTCAAAACTAATAACAGGTGAATTTAGAGACTAAAAACAAAAGCTCAGCTATATGGCTGGGCTTTTTGAATTTAAATGTCAAGAAACATTAACATGCATTTTTATTTGAGAGTAAATAATTGGGTCAAAGAATATCTTTCCAATTATTAGGAAAACCCATAAAATTATAATTAAAATAACCTTGGTATTTATTAAAAGTATTCTCTAAATCTTTTAAAAGAGATTTCCGTTGGTCATTTGAGTTCAGAATTCTCTTTATTATCAATATGATAGGAAATATTTTATTTTGCTTTCCCTTATATTTTTCATTTTCGGAGTACAAACGAGGATTTTCCTTTAATGGCATATTATAAAGTCTAGTGTAATGGGCGCAAATATTTCTAACTTCAACAAGGCATAGAATCCAATTTTTTAAATATTTAGGATCTGTATTGTAGTAATTAGAAATCTCTTTTTTATCTTCATTTTTTAGAATGCTAAACAAAGAAGATAAATTTCCAAAAGATAGGAGCTCAACTGATACCCATATTGGAAACTTTCCACCATACTTTTTTAAATGATGCTTAACAAAAGGTTTATTTTTTTGTCTATTAATTTCTTTTTTTAGATTTTTGTTAATTATGGAATATATTGTTTGACCTTCTTTATTTGTTTTGTTGATAAAATTATCTTTATTCATAAGAGCATCAGCTCCATATTTAATAGATAAGTGGTAAGCTATTTGAGTTCTAAGCTCAATTTCTATTTGTTCAATAGTTCTTATTAGGTTATTTTTAAACTGACTATCAAAGCAATAAAGGTTAAATAAATATTCAATACTTACATAATCTTTGTAATGCTCCCTATTATTAAAATTTTTAAGGCCAATACCGTATCCTGATAGCCTGTAGTAATTAACTTTTTTTAAAATATCCTCTGCATAATTAAAATCAGTTATAGAAAGATTGTGATCATTTTTTAGTTTATTGATTTGCTCCTCATAACTTAAAGCTGGCTTTAATTCCATTCACTTTCTCCTTATATAAAAAAGCCCTCTCCGTGGTCCGCATGTAGGAAACCTACATTAAGCGTGGAGAGGTTCTGTTAAGTTAATTATAACATAAAAAAAATATAAGTCAATTTGTGCAAAGCATACTTGACAATTAATGCAAAGCGTGCTATACTTTTTATAAAGAATTACTTATTTTGATTAGAAGGTGGTTTAGTGAAGATACGAATAGCTGAATTGAGGAAGGAAAATAAACTATCACAAGCAGACCTTGCTGAAATAGTTGGAGTTACTAGGCAGACTATAACATCCATAGAAACTGGTAAGTACATAGCATCCCTACCTCTGGCTTACAAGATAGCAAAATATTTTGGTTTAAATATAGAAGATGTATTTATATTTGAGGAGGAAGAATGAATTTAGAAAAATATCGTGAAGGTTTGATAAAGAAAAAGAGAATCTACCAAGCTTTTATAGGTTTTGCCATGGCGTTTTTGGGTTTGGGGAGGTTTTTGTTAAAAGAAAACCTAGTAGTCAATGATTCATCTTTGGGGTTTTTAACAGGTTTAGTATTAGGTTTTAATTTTATTTGTCTTTACCTAATTTGTAAAACAAAAAAAGCTTTACAGGACAAAAAGTTACTAAAAGAAATGTATATTAAAGAATATGACGAAAGAGAAAGATTTATAAAATTAAAGTCAGCCTCTTCTATAATAAGCATATTAGCTGTTGGAATTTTTATAGTCTCTATTTTGGCTTCTTATATTAATATTGTCGTATTCTATACGTTAGCAATTACAGGCGGTTTTCTTTTGTTGGTAAGTTTGTTTCTTAAATTTTATTGGAGAAGAATAGTATAAAATTGTAAGCATATTAGGTTAGTAATGTTTGAAGGTTTTTATGAGAAAATATAGGTTTGAGACAGAAAGATTATTTATTAGAGATATGGTTATTGAGGATTGCGACGAAGTTTCAAAAATTTGGGGAAATGTAGAGGTTGGTAAATATCTTGCTGATTCCTACTATAAAAATGGGGATGAGATAAGAAGTTGTTTTTAAAATGGCGAGCTTGATAATAGTGAAAATTGGACTGATGATTTTTATTTTGTTCTACTCGATAAAATAAATAAACAGATAATCGGAACTACCTGTGCTTGGGAAATGGACGAAGAAGTTTGGGCAATAGGTTATACCTTCAAAAAAGAGTGTTGGGGTAAGGGACTTGCAACAGATCTTATTTGCTCTTTAGAGAAATTTGTTAAGGCAAAGGGTGGAAAATACATTTCTGCGGATGTTGCCAAAGAGAATATTGGTTCTATAAAAGCTTGTTATAATAATGGATTTAGTGACTATAGGCAAATATCTTTTAATAAATTAGGTACGGATATTATCTATGATGGGCTAGAGCTTAGAAAAAAGCTTGTAACAAGATAGATAAGCCAACATTTTTAAAAGTTAAGTATTATTAAATATTTTGAAATTATAATAATGGCAGTATAGTAAAGTTATAAACAAATAAGGAGAAATGTATAGATGATTTTATAAGCAATATGGAAATTGATACTGATTGTGCTGAGGTTTGCCTTGGCGTGTTTTGGTATGCCATATTGTGGATAAGATTATTCTTTTTTGGAATAGGTCTGTTCACTTGGGACGGACTTTTTTTGTGAAAATTTATAAATATTATTCATAAGTGGCATATCATCCTAGGAGGATATATGTTACAGATAAAAAATTTAGCAATTAACTTAATTAAAGATGATAGAGACTTGTTAAAAGA
>NZ_CALGYW010000054.1 GCF_937934665.1 uncultured Anaerococcus sp. | reverse complement strand
TTTTGTCGGTAAACCTTGATGAGCTCATCCTGTGGGAGATGAAGATGGCAGTTTTGCCCTCAGTCATTTCGTTAAAATGTTCGTAGATTTTGCTTTCGGCAAGGGGGTCGAGGGATGCTGTTGGCTCATCTAGGATTAGGAAATCTGCGTCCTGGTAGAGGGCTCGGGCTATAGCAAGCTTCTGCTTTTGGCCGAGGGAGAGGTCTGTTGCACCTTCGTAGATGTCCTTGTTTAGGTAGGTGTCAAGGCCTTTTGGAAGCTTTTTTATCCTTTCAGCAAGGTCTAGTTTTTCAATGATTCTTGTTGTTTTTTCTTCCTCATAATCCTTATTTGCAATGATATTTTCCTTGATTGTAAAAGGCATGATGGCAAAGTCTTGGAAGACTCCTGTAATTTTCTCATATAGTGATTTTTTGCTGATTTTTTTGATGTTTATACCATTATATAAGATTTCCCCGCTATCGATGTCGAAAAACCTCAATAGAAGTTTAACTATAGTTGTCTTACCAGCGTTATTTACACCCACAATCGAGATTTTCTCGCCCTTGTTTATCCTAAAAGACAAGTTGTCAATGATTTTCCTGTCTGATCCTGGATAAGTAAAGGTTACGTTTTTAAAGACTAGGCTTTCAAAATCTCCGGCTTTCTCTAGGTTTTCTTCTTTATCAGAATCTAGGACGTAGAAATCATAAAGAGGTTCAAGATTGGCAAGGCTCATTATAAAGTCTGCTAGCTCTGAAAACATGGTTTGGAAAGATTTCATAAAGTTTTCATTTGCAGCAATTATAGCAGAAAATGAACCAAAACTTATTTGTGGGCCGTAGGCAGCTGATAGGGTTCTCATTGCAACATAGGTGTAGGATACTAATCTTAAAATAGACTCCAAAAAGATTTTAATTGCTCCCATATTTGCCTCATAGGCAAACTTATCTTCAAAGCCATCCATCATTTGGTCTAAGTATCCTTGGGTTTTGGACTTAACCATAGGTCCTAGGTTGAAAACTCTGATTTCTTTTTGGTAGTGGGGACTTGCCATGAGGGAGAAATAATAGGAAAATCTCCTGTTTATATTTACAATCTCTAGGTTAAACTTGCTGGTGTAAGCTGACTCCTTCCCATTTACAAAGATTATCATAAGCGAGATAAGGATTGAAAATGCAACTAAGTAAGGCGAGAAGGATATGATTACG
>NZ_CALGYW010000053.1 GCF_937934665.1 uncultured Anaerococcus sp. | reverse complement strand
GCTTCCTTCATAAATTCATAAATTTTAACGGCAAGGGCCATTTCTATTCTCTTTCTAAATAGTTTACAGGAATATTCGTGGGTGTGGTTTAAATCTCCTGTTGCGTTAAAGTTATTTGCAGCACAACCTCCAGAGCAGTACATATTTGCCCAACATTCTCTACATTCTGCTTTTGAATAGCAGTTGCAAGTCTTAAACTCATTTACAAGCTCAGTATTTTTTACTCCCTCAAAAATATTTCCTATTTTGAAATCTTCATTACCAACAAATTGGTGGCAAGGGAAGAGGTCTCCAGTTGGAGTTACTGCCATATATTCTGTCCCAGATCCACAACCAGAAAGTCTCTTGTGAATACAAGGTCCATTTTCAAGGTCTATCATATAGTGGTAGAAGATAAAATCATCGTCCTTATCAATTGCATCCATCATCATATCTGCAAGTTTTTCATATTGGTCAAATAAGATTGGTAGGTGTTCATCTTTTAATGCGTACTCATTATCAGGGCTACCTACAACTGGCTCAAGAGAAGTACGTTTAAAACCTAGGTCTAGATAGGTTTTGATGTCTTCCGTAAAATCAAGGTTATTTGCAGTATAGGTTCCTCTCATGTAGTATTCCTTATCGCCACGCTTTTCAACGAGTTTCTGGAATTTTGGAACGATTAAGTCAAAAGACCCATCTCCAGAAAGAGTCTTTCTAAAATGATCATGCTTTTCTTTTCTACCATCTAAAGAAAGAACCACATTTTTCATATTTTCGTTTAAATAATCAATTGTATCGTCATTTAAAAGTAGGCCATTTGTAGTAAGGGTAAAGTTAAAATGCTTGTTATATTCTTCTTCCTTGCTTCTTGCATAGTTAACTGTGGATTTTACCACGTCGAAATTCATCAAAGGCTCACCACCAAAAAAGTCTATATCTAGGTTATAGTGAGACCCAGAATTTTCTAAAAGAAAGTCAATAGCTTTTGTAGCAACTTCTTCAGTCATTATTGCATCTGGACCGTGGTATTTACCTCCCTTAGCAAAGCAGTAATCACAAGTAAAATTGCAGGTGTGGGCAACATTTAGGCAGAGGGCCTTGATAGTTGTAGGTCTTTTTGTAACGTCTATAGCAAGGTCCTTGAAATTATCTTCTGTAAATAATTGACCTGAGGCAATTAAATCTTCTACTTCAGCAAAAGCTGCACCTACTTCTTTGCTTGTTAGATCATATTTTTCTTTAATCTCATTTCTTAACTGGTTCTTATCAGTGTTTTCGTATTTTTCGATTATATCGTATGTAACGTCGTCAACTAGGTGGACAGATCCACTATATATATCCAAAACAATATTAAGACCCTTAGCTTTATATTGGTGTATCATAAATTCTCCTTTATTAAAATCTCTTATATTATACTTAATAAGTAGGAATAGAAAAGTTATAAACAGAAAAAAACTTACCTACATATATGTAAGTAAGTTATTAAATAGAGTAAGTTTTTTCCTATTTATTTTCTTTTTTGCTAACACATTCTTGGTTGGCAACTCCGCAAGATGTTTTACAAGCAGATTGGCAAGATGTTTGGCATTCGCCACAACCGCCATCTTTTTGGCTCTTGTGAAGATTTCTTGTGTTAAGTGTAAATATTCTTTTCATATTAAAATCTCCTTATTGATAAGAATTTCTTATTCATTTATTATATTAACAGTTTTTGTCTCTTTTGTCAATTAGGACAGAAATAGAATGATTATTAAGGTTTATATTTATATTATTTCTTAGTAAATTACCTATATTTTCTAAAACTTTTTTTTCTATAAGTTCCCCTGGAGCTAATATAGGGATTCCAGGTGGGTAGGCATAGGTAAAGCCTGCTGCAATTTTCCCCTCCGTCTTGTCTATAGCAATTAATTCTGAATCTTTATCCATAGCTTCATAAATTTCATAGATTTTTTTAGGATTTGTGTAGGTAAAATTAAATAAATTATGAGATGCTTCTAGGCCTAAATCTATTTTTATTAGGGCTTTTTTTAGTGTATCAAAACCGTAATCAGTATCGTAAAGACTTGCAATCAGTAGGGCATAGGAAGGATAGGACATTTCTATTTCAATTTTTTCATTTTTTAATAGGATTCCTAAGCTTTTGCCGTTTATGTTTGTATTTTTAGTTGAAATTAAAATCTTTGACCTATCTTTATTTTTACAATCTATTAATTCTAAATTTTTTAAATTTAGCCTATAAAGGTCATCAAGATTTTCACTTAAATTCTTATTTAAGATCTCCATTTCTCCTAGGTTTTCCAGGATATAATCAATTGATTGTAAAATCAAATATGATGGGGAAGAAGTCTGAAAGATTGCCATAGAAAATCTTAAATCTTTTACTAAAGTTTCATCGTTTACTAAAACAGCCGCTCCTGGAGTTAGGGCAGGTAGATTTTTATGAAAGGAAGTTATGGCCATATCAAAAGTATTTTTATATAAACCTTCTATAAATAAATGAGACCCGTGGGCCATATCTAAAATAAGTTTGGTCTTATATTTCTTACACATATCATAAATTTTTTCTAAATCTAAGATATAACCCTCATAGGAAGGTGAAGTAATCACAAGACTTGAGTAGGACTTTGATTTCAATTTATCTTCTAGGTCTTCATAATAAATATCTACTATGGCTCCAAGGTCATTAGTTCTTACTCCAAGGTAGTCAACCTTTAATTTATTTATAAGACAAGCATTGTAAACAGCCTTATGGGATGACCTTTGGATTAGAATATTTTTATTATTTTTGGAAATGGTCCTTATAGCCGCTAAAATTCCAGATGTAGATCCATTAGTAGAAATAATTGCCTCTTTGACAGTATAGATTTGAGCGATTTTTTTCTCCATTTCTACAAAAACTTCCTTAGGATCATTTAGGTTATCGAGACCGTCTATTTCTGTAAAATCTCTCCCATAGCCAAGGTCAGGATTTAAAAACTTTGACCTTTTGTGACCTGGCATATGGAAGGGATAGGTATTTTCTTTTAGATATTGATCAATAATTTTATTTAACATATATCCTCCACCTATATTATAGCTTAACTTAAAAAAATTGTAAGATAAATTGTGAGTTTGAGCGTATGATAAGTTTAGGTGATGAAATGGAAAATAAATTTATAAGAATTATAAAATCAATTATTATATTTTTGCTATTTGTGATTGTATTTGCAGCAGCCTTTATCCTTGTGGGATTTTTTAAGGGAGGGAATGTAGAAAATCCTCTTACAGGTTTTAAGGAATCTGGGGATGAGAAGTTATTTCTTCTAGCCGGTGTTGACTCAACAGGGGAAGAAACAGGAACAAGGACCGATACCCTTATGTTAATAAAAACTGATAGCAAAGATGATTCGGTTAGCCTTATATCTATACCGAGAGATTCCTATGTAGATATAAATGGCAAAATGGATAAGATTAATGCAGCCCATTCCTATGGTGGCATAGATCTTACTATGAATGTAGTTAGAGATTTTTTAGGGATTAATCTTGATAAATATATGGTTGTATCTTTTGAAGCTGTAATAGAGGGTATAGATGCCTTAGGTGGGATGGATGTTGATATAAGTCCAGAAGTAGCAAGTGCTATGAGTCTTAGCCCAGGTATCCATACTATGGCAGGAGACGAGGTTCTAACTTATGTAAGATTTAGGAAGGGTTATCAAAATGCAGATTTAGGTAGGATAAATACCCAGCAAGACTTTTTAAAGCAATTTATAAGAGAAGCTACTAAGGCAAAAAATCTTCCAAAACTTCCAAAGGTCTATGCGGCTATGAAGCCTTATCTTAGGACAAATATGAGCCTTAAAGACCTATCATTCCTTGCTATGGACTTTAAGTTGGTTGATTCTAATAGACTTAACTCTGTAAAGCTTGAAGGTGAGCCTTTTAATATGGGTGGGGTTTCTTATTATAAGATTTATCCAGAATCTATAGAAAATATCAGAACTAGTTATTTAAATTCATTTTTAAGAAATTAGGAAATGGGTATAATAACTATGAATAAGATGGAGGAGATATGGATATTAAATCGTTAATTAGAGTAATAGAAGATTACCCAGAAAAGGGCATATCCTTTAAGGATATAACAACCCTACTTAAGGATAGGGATGGTTTCAAAAAGACAATCGACATGCTTGAAAAAGAGCTAGAAGGCTATGATTTTGACTATATAGCAGGTGTTGAGTCTAGAGGACTTATATTTGGAGCACCCCTATCTGATAGGTTAAATAAGGGTTTTATCCCAATAAGAAAACCAGGTAAGCTTCCAGCAGAAATTGAAAAAGTTAGCTATGATCTTGAATATGGAACTAATGAGCTAGAAATCCATAAGGACGCAGTTAATAAGGGAGATAAGGTAGTAATAGTAGATGATCTTATAGCAACAGGTGGTTCCGCCAAGGCTGCAGCAAAACTTGTAGAATCTATAGGTGGAGAAGTTGTTTGCTTTGAATTCTTAATAGAACTTACATCTCTAAAGGGTAGAGAAGTTCTAGAGGACTATGATGTAATATCACTCGTAGAATACGATCACTAAAGTAAAATAAAGAGATTTCACTATGAAATCTCTTTTTAAATCTCTAAATTTAGACATCCTAATAAATTTTTAAAAGTTCTTAAACTTCTTAATAAATACATAAATATAGTTGAAACGAATATTTATCCTAGTATAATATGATTAAGGTCAGAGATGGTCAAAGAATTATGATGGAGGTGTAAATGCAATTTAGAGATTATTATGAAGTGCTAGGGGTGGATAAAAAAGCTAGTGCGGCTGAAATTAAAAAAGCTTACAGAAAGCTTGCTAAAAAATACCACCCAGACCTTCATCCAAATGATGAAAGTGCACATAAAAAATTTACAGAAATAAATGAAGCCTACGAAGTTTTATCAGACAAAGATAAAAGGAAAAAATACGATACTTTTGGTGCAAATGCGAATTTTTCCGGAGGTCAAAACTTTGATCCGAGAGACTTTGGTTTTGATTTTAATAACTTCGGTAATGGCTCTTACACATACACAAGTTCAAATGGTTCGGGTTTTTCAGACTTTTTTGATACCCTTTTTGGAGGAGCTTCTTCTAGAAAAAGCCAAGGCTTTGGCAGTGGTTTTGGAAGCAGCTTCGGAAGTGGGTTTGGTAAAAAAACTATGTCAAAATTAGACACTGAAGTAAGCATATCAATTGATGAAGCAATGAAGGGTACTAGTAGAAAGATATCTATCAAATCCGATACTGGCATAAAAGATATAGAAGTAAATATTCCAAAGGGACTAAAAAATAAAAATAAAATAAAAATAGATGGTTCAAAATACGGAATAAATGCAGATATAATCGTTTTGGTAAGGATTAAAGAGAGTGAAGATTTAAGGCTTGAAGGAATTGACTTTGTCAAAAAAGTTAAAATTAGTCCTTGGGATGCCTACTTTGGCACAAAGAAAAAAATATCGACAGTTAAGGGCTCTATCCTAGTAACTATTCCAGGAAAGATATCTTCAGATAAGAAAATTAGACTTAAAAACCTAGGCTATACAGATAGGAGAGATAAGACTGGAGACTTAATCTTAGATATAGTTATTGATAACCCAGAGTTAAACGAAGAACAAATAGAACTTTATAAAAAGCTAAAAGAAATCGAGGGATAATATGGATAACAGTAAATTAACACAAAAATCAATCGAAGCTATCAACAATGCAAATTCAATGGCAATCAAAGATGCTAATCCTGAAGTAAATGAATTTCATTTAGCCCTAAGCCTAGTTGATAGCCCATCCTCCTATGTATCTATGGTTTTATCCAAGATGGGAGTAGACGTAAACGCTTATAAACAAAAAATAGAAGGAAAGATAGATTCTCTTCCTAAACAATCAGGTAATGCCAAGACCTACCCATCCCAAGTCTTTCAAAGAATATTTTTAAAGGCTGAGGATGAGGCAGAGGCTATGGGAGATACATTTATATCAATTGAGCACATTTTCCTTTCCTTACTAAAAGAAAATACTGAAATGACTCCGATAAATAAGGAATTTAATATTTCTTATAAAGCCTTCAAAGATAATGTCCTAATAGTCAGGAATGGTCAAAAAGTAACTACAGATAATCCTGAGGAAACTTCAAATCCTCTAGAAAAATTTGGTAGAGACTTAACAGCAGAAGCAAGAGAAGGAAAAATCGACCCAGTAATAGGAAGAGATGCTGAGATTAGAAATGCTCTAAGGATTCTTTCTCGTCGTAAGAAAAATAACCCAGTACTAATTGGTCAACCAGGGGTAGGTAAAACAGCTATTGTCGAAGGTCTTGCCCAAAGGATTGTAAATAACGATGTACCAGAACCTCTTCAAGGTAGGAGAATATTCTCCCTTGATATGGGAGCTCTAGTTGCGGGTGCTAAATATAGGGGCCAGTTTGAAGAAAGACTAAAGGCAGTAATCGAAGAAGTTAAAAAATCTGATGGCCAAATCATAATGTTTATCGATGAGATTCACACTATTGTAGGAGCTGGAAAATCAGAAGGTGCTATGGATGCATCAAATATTATGAAACCAATGCTTGCCCGTGGAGAAATCAAGGTGATTGGTGCTACAACCTTAAATGAGTATAGGGAACATATAGAAAAAGATGGAGCCCTAGAAAGAAGATTCCAAAAGGTAATGGTAGATGAGCCTAGCGTTGAAGATACTATCTCAATCCTTAGAGGTATTAAGGAAAAATATGAAATCTTTCACGGTATTAGAATCCAAGACTCTGCAGTAATAGCAGCAGCCGAATTATCTGATAGGTATATAACAGATAGGTTCTTACCAGATAAGGCAATAGACCTTATGGATGAAGCCTGTGCAACTGTTAGGACAGAGATAGATACCATGCCTGCCTATCTTGATGAGCAAAAAAGAAAGCTTTTACAACTACAAATTGAAATAACTGCTCTAAAAAAAGAAGAAGATGATTATTCTAAAAAGAGACTAGCTGACCTTGAAAAAGAACTGGCAGACCTATCAGAATCCTATAATGAAGATTTTCTAAAATGGAAAGAACAAAAGTCTGCCATAGATGATGTCAAAACCATTAAAGAAGATATAGATAGGGTTAAGGTAGAAATAGAACAGGCAGAAAGATCTTACGATTTTGAAAAACTATCAGAACTTAAGTATGGAAAGCTTGTTGAACTTGAAAATAAATTAAAAGAAGCAGGTGCTTCTAGTAACAATGAATCTTCTATAAAAGAAGAGGTAACTGATGAAGATGTGGCAGATGTAGTATCAAGCTGGACAAATATACCAGTGTCAAAACTTGTAGAAACAGAAAGAACAAAAATTTTACATCTAGGCGAAACCCTTCACAAGAGAGTAATTGGCCAAGACGAGGCAATAAGGGCTGTGTCTGACGCTATAATTAGGGCAAGGTCAGGTCTTAAAGAGCAAAATAGACCAATTGGATCTTTTATCTTCCTAGGACCTACTGGTGTTGGTAAGACAGAACTTGCAAAGACCTTAACAGAAGCCATGTTTGATGACGAGCATAACATGATTAGGATAGATATGAGTGAATATATGGAAAAATATTCAGTATCAAGACTAATAGGTGCAGCACCAGGTTATGTAGGCTATGAAGAAGGTGGCCAATTAACAGAGGCTGTACGTAGAAAGCCTTACTCAGTTATCCTTTTTGATGAAATTGAAAAGGCCCACCCTGATGTTTTCAATATCCTATTACAAGTTTTAGATGATGGTAGGTTAACAGATAGCCAGGGTAGGACAGTGGACTTTAAAAATACAATAATTATCATGACATCTAACATTGGGTCAGAGTTTTTACTTAATGGTCTAAATGATGATGGAACCATTAAGGAAGAAAACCAAAAACAGGTAGATGAAGTTTTAAGACATTCTTTTAAGCCAGAATTCTTAAATAGGATTGACGATATAGTGATGTTTACTCCACTTACAAGTGATCAGGTCTATGAAATTATCGACCTACAAATTGATAATATTAGAAAGAGACTATCTGATAGGGACATCAAACTTGAAATAACCCCAGCAGCTAAAGAATATATCTTGGCTAATTCTTATGATGTAGAATACGGTGCTAGACCTGTTAAGAGATACCTACAAAGAAACGTAGAAACTAAATTAGGTAGACTAATAATTGAGGGCAAGGTAGCCGAAAAAGATACAACAGTTTTAGATCTTATAGATAATAAATTAGAATTTAAAACTAAATAGGTTAATTAAGCCAAGTAGAAATAAAGACGGAGTAGTTTAGTTAATTGCTCCGTTTTCACTTTGGCTATATTTAGGGATTATACTATATGTAGTAATATTTATTCACAGACTACTACATATAGTGTTTTTTATTTTACTTTAAAAATAAAATATGGTATGATATTACTAGATTATGGAGGTAAAAATGTTACAAGTAATTAAAAGAGATGGGACTAAGGTCGATTTTAATAAAGATAAAATCACCCTAGCTATAGAAAAAGCCATGCATTCCCCAAGCGGTATTTATGTAAAAGGCCAAGCAGCAGAAGTAGCTAGTGAAATCGAAGAGAGATCTAAAAACAAAAGAGAAATCTCAATTTATGAAATCGAAGACTTAGTTTACTATAAATTAATAGATAGAAAAAATCCTGCTACTGCCAAGGCCTATGAGTCATACAAGTCAGTTCAGGCTTACAAACGTGAGCAAAATACATCTGACGATGAAATAATCGGACTTTTAAATCAAACTAATATAGATGTAATGGATGAAAATTCAAACAAAAATCCAATCATTGCTTCAACTCAAAGAGATCTAATAGCAGGTGAGGTTGCAAAAGACATAGCAAAAAGAAAGCTAATCCCAGCCGACCTTGTAGAAGCACACGAATCAGGTGCTATACATATCCATGACCTAGACTATCTCATTCAACCAATTTTTAATTGTTGCCTGGTAGATATGAAGGACATGCTAGATAAGGGAACAGTTGTAAATGAAAAGATGATTGAAACACCAAAGTCATTTCAAGTAGCATGTAATGTTATGACACAAATTATCGCCCAAATTGCGTCAAACCAATATGGTGGTCAATCAATAAATATAGCTTGCCTAAGCCCTTATTTAGAAAAATCCTATAAGAAAAATTTGATGCTTGCAAGTGAGATATTGGATAATAGTGACCAAGCCAAGAAAATGGCAGATGCACTTACCAAAAGAGACCTTGAAAGTGGTATTCAAACTATCCAGTATCAAATAAATACCTTAATGACTTCAAATGGCCAATCACCATTTGTGACTCTTTTCATGCACACAGATGAAAACGACCCTTATCTAGATCAGACAGTTGAAATCATAGAAGAAATCTTAAAACAAAGAATCCAAGGTATCAAAAATGACCAAGGTGTCTATGTAACACCTGCTTTTCCAAAGCTTATTTATGTCCTTGATGAAAATAATATAAATCCAGATTCTAAGTATTTTTCCTTAACAAGGCTTGCGGCAAAATGTACGGCGAAGAGAATGTATCCAGATTATATATCAGCTAAGAAGATGCGTGAAAACTATGAAGGCAATGTTTTTGCACCAATGGGATGCAGGGCTTTCCTTCCTCCATACAAGGATAAGTACGGGGATTATAAGTTTGATGGTAGGTTTAATATGGGAGTTTGCACAATAAATCTTCCACAAATAGGAATCCTTGCCCATGGTGATGAAGATTTATTCTTTGAAATCTTAGAAAAAAGACTTGACCTAGTTAAGAAAGTTGGACTTTTAAGGTATGAGCACCTAGCAAAGGTAACAAGTGATTCATCTCCAATCCACTTCCAACATGGAGCTATAGCAAGACTTAAAAAACACGAATCAATAAAACCACTTCTTGAAAATGGGTATGCAACAGTAACAATCGGCTATATTGGCATATATGAAGCTACAAAACTTACCATAGGAGAAAGCCACACAACAAAGAAGGGCCACGATTTTGCGATGAAAATCATGAAGATGTTAAATGCTAAGAAAGAAGAGCGGTCAGATAAATATGGTATAGCCTTTGCAGTTTACGGCACTCCTGCAGAAAGCTTAACTCATAGGTTTGCATCAATCGACAAGGAGAGATTTGGAGATATAGAAGATGTTACTGACAAGGGATACTATACAAACTCCTTCCATGTTGATGTTAGAGAGCATATTACAGTTTTTGATAAGTTTGATTTTGAATCGGAATTCCAAAAATTATCAACAGGTGGATGTATTTCCTATGCAGAAATCCCAAATATGAACAATAACATAGAAGCAGTTTTAACTATGATCGAATATATCTATGACCACATCCAATACGCAGAATTTAATACAAAAAGCGATTATTGCGGAAATTGTGGTTATGATGGTGAGATACTCCTAGATGATGATAACGAGTGGTATTGTCCAAATTGTGGCAACCACGATAGGGCGACCCTTACTGTAGTAAGGAGAACTTGTGGCTATCTTGGAGAAAATTTCTGGAATGAAGGAAGAACCAAAGAAATAAAGGCGAGAGTACTTCACATATGAATTATGCACAAATTAGAAAATACGATGTAGCAAATGGTCCTGGTATCAGGACCACTTTTTTCCTTACAGGTTGCGATAGAAATTGCCCAAATTGTTTTAATACCGATTATATGAATTTTAAGTACGGGAAAAAATGGGATGAGAAAGCCGAAAGAGAGGTCATTTCTTACCTAAAACTTGATCAGGTAGAAGGACTTACAGTTCTTGGCGGAGAGCCTTTTGAAAATCCCATAGGACTTCTAAAAGCCCTTAGAAATATTAAAAAAGAAGTAGATAAGCCTATTTGGGTTTATTCTGGTTTTGTTTTTGAGAACCTAGCCAACATGGGGAAATCTAGGGAAATTTTAGAAGAAATTGACGTCCTTGTAGATGGTGAATTTATAGAAGAGCTAAAAGATCTAAGGCTTAGTTTTAGGGGTTCTTCAAATCAAAGAATAATAGATGTAAGAAAATCTTTAGAAAATAACAAAGTTATTCTTTTAACTGGGTATAAATAATATAAAGATAACTTAGGAGGAAAAAATGACAAATAACAAGAAAAGATCAGGTGCAATGGGTCTAATTATTGCAATAATAGCAGTTGTTGTTATTGCCCTAGTGATGATTGTACCAACCTATAACAGACTTGCAGGAAGTCGAGAAAATGTAAACCAGGCCTATGCTCAGGTACAAAATGTTGTCCAAAGAAGGGCAGATTTAATACCAAACCTTGTAAGCACAGTTAAGGGCTATACTGACCATGAGTCTGAAACTCTTACAAAGGTAACCAATGCAAGAGCAGGTATTCAAAATGCAGAAAGTCCGCAAGAATTAGCTGAGGCTAACGAAGAGCTAACAAGAGCTATAGGTGATATCAATGTGGTAGTTGAAGCCTACCCAGAACTAAAAGCAGATACCCAATTTGTTCAATTAATGGATGAACTAGCAGGTACTGAAAACAGGATTTCAACAGAAAGAAAAAATTATAACGAAGCAGTCCAGTCCTATAATACTGATATTAAAAAATTCCCAACAAATTTAATAGCTAAATTTACAGGGTATGACGCAGCAGAATACTTTAAGGCAGATGCTAGTGCTCAAGATGCACCGAAAGTAGACTTTGGTAATTAACTAGATTATAGATAAAAGTAAAAAAAGGAGTTACTATGAGAAAGGCAAAATTTAAAAAACTTTGGCTATTACTTCTAGTATTTTTCTGCCTTTTTCAAACAAAGACTTATGCCAGCATTCCAAGTCCGACAGATAATTATTACCTTGATGAAGAAAATCTCTTAGATGAGTCTACCAAGGATAATATAAATAAAACCAACAGGCAACTTGAAGATAAAACGGGAAGCCAAGTAGTAGTAATGACCCTTCCTAATCCAGATAATCTCGAGGGAAACCATTACGGCACGGAAATTTTTAATGGCTGGAAGATAGGCAATCAAGAAAAAGACAATGGTGTCCTGATTTTATTACTGATGAGTGATCAGAAAGGACAAAATCAAATAAATATCATCACAGGCTACGGTATAGAAGGTAGGCTAAACGATGGTAAAATTGGTAGGATAATTGATTCTTTTATGCTAGATGACCTACAAGAAGGAAATTATTCCAAGGCTCTTAATGAAGGTTTTAATGCAGTAGTAGGCGAGATTGCAGCTGAGTATGACATAGAACTTGAAAAAGATTATACAGGCTATCAAGATGAACTTTCTGACTCAAATTATGAAGAAGGCGGCATATCACTAGGAACCATCCTCTTTATGATAGTTATATTTATAATAATCTCAAATATTATAAACAACAATAATTACAGAGGTGGCGGTGGCGGAGGCTTTAGAAGAAGACGACGCTATACTTATCCTAGATTTGGTCCAGGCTGGTCATCTTGGGGATCTTCATCAGGTTCTTGGGGAGGATCTGGAAGCGGCTTTGGCGGAGGATTTTCCGGTGGTGGAGGATCATCCGGAGGCGGTGGAGCTGGTAGAAAATTTTAAAGGAGTAAAGATTGAAAGGATACCTAGCAAGTCATTTTTTTAATGATGCTATGTTTAGGTGGACAGAGGACTTAGCTCAGTATATAGAAAAAAATACTGACCTAGAACTTTATGTGCCACAGAGAAATGCAGATATAAACGATAAAAAGACAAATGATAAAACCATAACTGATATAAAAGTATCTCAAGCAGATACTGCTAAATTAAAAGAAGCCAATATTCTTATAGCAAACCTAGATGGACTTACTATAGATGATGGAGTTTCTGCAGAAATCATGGCCCATGGGATTATGAGAGAATTTGAGATAGACCATGATATAAATTTTCCAAGGATGATTATTGGGATTATCACTGACATGAGATATCAGGGAACTGGAGAAAATAAACTTTATAGAAATATTATGGTTGTAGGCAAGGTCAAAGAGCATGGCCATTTGGTAACAGGCTATGCGGGAGATGACTCTTTTAAAAAAGATGTTGCCCAGCTTATAAATAATTTTATAAGAGAAAATGAATGAAAAATAGAGGCTGTCGTAGAAGTTATAAAACTTACGACAGCCCTTTTTTTAAAAAATATTTTAATTAAGTAAATAAATAGTGTTATCAATCAATAAAACTGGGTATATAAGTAATAAGGAAGTATATCATCAATATGTTTAATTAATCATATATATACTAGAAAGGACGGAGATTATATGACTGATAATTATAAAGCATGGAAAGATATGTTTACAACAAGTCAAAAATTTATGAATGACTGGGTAGAAACATTTACAAAAACAGGTAATCAGGTTAGTGAAGAAGAAGAGAAAAAGGACTTTGATTTTACTAATTTCCAAGATGTAATGAGTTTTCAAAAGAGAATGTTTGAAGACTGGCAGAAAATGTTTGGTTATATGAACCCACAAAATTATTACAAACAAAATCCATATGATGTATGGTTAAACATGATGAATATGTATAATCCTTTTGAAGCAAGTAAGTTTATGCCGGAATTTAACTTAGAAGTTTTTGAAAAAATGATGAATTCACAAAAACTATATCTAGGTGCCTATGAGGGTTGGAAAAACTTCAATAAAAACGTTATCAAACCTGGGAACAAACTCTATAAAGAAAACGTAGACAAAATGGTAGAACAGTTTAATAAGATTTTCTTAAATAATCTCCTACCTTTGATGCCAAAAGAAATCCAGGGATTAATGACTGATACTCAAAGTTATTTCAACACCTATTTTAAATCCCTAGAAAACTTTTTAGGACCTTGGTCAAGTGCCTACCAAAATATAGCTGATATAACCATGGAAAGTATATTTGATGACCCAATGAAACTTTCTGATACATTGATCCAATGGAAAAAAGCCTATGATCAAACCTTTGGTATCTTAGTTAAGTCACCAGTTGTTGGCTCAGCTAGGGAGATGTTAGAGCAAAATAATAAGGCTATTGACGCTATGATTGAGATGTTAGTATCTGTATCAGAATTTATGACCAAGTCTTCAACAGTAGGTTATAAATATTCTAAGGATGCATTTGCTGACTATATCAAATCCCTAGAAAAAGGTGAAGGAGTTAAAACCTTCAAAGAATTTTACGACATGTGGTCTAAACATGTTGAAAATGCAATGGAAACTTATTTTTATACAGATGAATTTTCAAAATTAATTGCTAAAACTGCAGATTCAGCTATGATTTTTAAAATTGAGTACAATAAATTAGTTGAAAAAGCCCTAGCTGATTTACCAATTGTAACAATATCACAAGTAGATAATGTTTATAAAAAGGTATATGACATTAGACGTGAATTAAGAAACTTACAAAAAGAGATGGAAGATTTGAAAAATTCTACAAATAACAAACAAGAAACAAATAAATAATAGTAACTCTTGGAGGTAAGGATATATGTATAGCGATTACAATTTTTTCGATTTAAAAGATAGTATTAAGGAAAACATCGAAGCCCAGGAAAAGTTTTTAAAGAGCTTTGAATCTATGCTAGATGTCAAAAGTAACCAAGCTAACCAAACACCTAGGGAAGTGGTATTTACCGAGGATAAGTTAAAACTTTACCACTACAATAAATCTAATGATAATCCTATAAAAATACCTACACTTATTGTATATGCCCTAGTAAATACTCCAGCCATGATGGATATAGGCAAGGAAAAATCATTTATAAAAAAACTTGTAGATAGTGGTCTAGACCTATATTTAATAGAGTGGGGATTCCCAACTCAAGAAGACAAATATCTAACTCTTGATGACTATATAAATATTTATATAGATGATTGTGTAGATTATATAAGAAAAGCAAGCGGAGCTGATAAAATTAATATTTTGGGTGTTTGCCAAGGTGGTACCTTTAGTTTAATGTATACTGCCCTTCACCCAGAAAAAATAAAAAACGTAGTAACCATGGTTACACCTGTTGATTTTTCAACAGACGATGGATTATTATTTAAGTGGGGCAAATATTTAAATCCTGATAGGATGGTTGATGCTTATGGAGTAGTTCCAGGCGAATTTATGAATACTGGATTTTTGACTTTAAAACCAATTTCTTTAATGGTTAATAAATACGTCGATCTAATTAATGACTTGGACGAACCAGACAACTTATCTAACTTTATGACTATGGAAAAGTGGATTTTTGATAGTCCAGGCCAAGCTGGTATGGCATATAAAGAGTTTTTAAATTCTATGTATAGAGAAAATAAGCTTGCTAAGGGCGAGATGGAAATAGCAGGTAAAAAAGTTGACTTAAAGAATATAAAACAACCAGTTTTAAACCTATATGCTGAAAAAGATAACCAAGTACCAAGTGCAGCAAGTATTCCTCTTAAGGACCTAGTAGGATCAAGAGATTATACAGCTAAGAGCTTCCCAACAGGACATATAGGTATGTTTGTAAGTGGTAGAAGTCAAAAAGAAGTAGCACCTACAGTAGTAGATTGGGTAAAAGCGCACTCTAAATAGGAGGAATTATGGATACTTTAAAGGGATTTACTATAGAAGAGTTAGAAATAGGCCAAAGTGCATCCTTTACAAAAACTGTCACAGAGGCTGATTGCTATAATTATGCAGGTGTATCTGGTGATTTTAACCCGGCTCATATAAATGAAAGCTATGCTGAAAAAACTTTTTTTAAAAAAAGGATAGCCCATGGTATGTTAAGTGCAGGTTTTATATCAGCTGTTCTTGGTACAAAATTACCTGGCCCTGGAACTATATACCTAGGCCAAGACTTAAATTTCACTAAACCAGTGTATTTTGGAGATACCATTACTGCTAAGTGTACTGTAGAAGAAATAATTAAAGAAAAAAATAGAGTTATCCTAGAAACTGTATGTACCAATCAAAAAGGTGAAGTAGTTATTGAAGGAAAAGCCAAGGTTTTGGCACCTAAATAGGTTTAAGCTTTGTAATAAAAGTGGTGGTTAATAGAAAAATCTATTAGCCACCATTTTTAAATTCTACTTAACTTTTGGTAGGATCTTTGATGCTACAAAGTAAAGTAAAATATAATTTATTATAGCATCAATCAGTACCTTTGGCATCCTGCTTATAATAAGTACCTTATAAGGAGTTCCATATAATTGAGAAAGCCAAAGCGGTGTTAGCAAGGTGTGACTTATTAAATATACAAAGATTATTATAAAAAGAACTTCGAATTTCAAGTCAATTTTTTTATTTTTGCAATATAAGCTAATAAGTCCTGGAACTGCACCTGTTAGTAAGGCTCCTAGGGTAAAACCTAGGTGAGGTGTACCTCCGGCATTTATCATAACCCCGATTAAATCAGAAGCTACTCCTGATAGGCCTCCCATTATTGGGCCTAGCATCATACCAGATATTATAAGTGGTAGTGTACCAAATGAAACCTTCATTGTTGGTGTAATGAAGAATCCCAGATATCTTGATAGGATGATTGATAGGGCGGTAAGCATACCTGACTTTGCTAATGCATCTACACTGAATTTTTTATTCATTTTTTCCCCTTTCTATCAGAGGACAGCGGTTGCGATAAAGAATCGGAAGTTTCGTCTGGAAACAACAACCCATTTTCCAGCACTAATCGCTCTTTATCTACTCTGATATTATATATTATAAGCTATTTAGGGGAATTTTCCAAGTTATTATCGAGATTTAAGATAAATCCTTGCTCTATTAAAGTTTCAAACATTTTATTTCTGTTTTTAATTATACTTCCTTGTTTTTTTGGGATTTGACTAGAAAATGATTCACTCTTCCTACCTGAATCTCTTAGGTCATAATAGCTTGTCATTTCTTCATCATAATCTTTTATCATTTCTAGATAAGAATCATAGCTTTTATATGAATTTTCAAAAGTCTTTAGATTTATATCAAGTCTTGGCTTAATTTGTGGATTTTGATTTGGTATACCAAATCCAACTCCAACTGCTGGATAAGTTAGTTTTGGCATTTTTAAAAGTTCTATTACCTTTTTTGTATCATTGTGGATATTGCCAAAATAATTTGCTCCAAGCCCTAAAGACTCAACAGCAACTGTTAGGTTTTGAGCAGCTATTATAGCATCAGTAAAACCTTGGATAAACTTATCAAAGCTTATAATATTGTTATTTTCCTGGCCCATTTCCTTAGCTATTTCATAATTTCTCTTAAGATCTACTATAAAAATCCAAAGCTCAGGAGCCCTTCTCATATATTCTTGATTGCCATTTTCTGCAAGGGCATCCTTGATTTTCTGATCAGTAATTCTTATTACTGACATATTCTGCATACCGTTAGAAGATGCGGACATATTCACAACATTAAGCAGGTGTGAAATAATTTTTTTATCTATTTTTTCATCTTTAAATTCTCTAATTGTCCTGTGATTTAGTTGGGTTTTAATTGTTTCGTTCATAAAATCCTCCTTTCTTAATTTATACCCATTAGAGTATAATAAAATTAGGAGAAGCTATGAAAATAAAGACATCTGTAAGAAATTTGATTGAATTTGCTATGAGATCAGGAGATATTGACAATAGATTTAGAGACAATACCAGGATGATTGAAGGAATCAGAGCTCATCAAAAAATTCAATCTCAATATGATAAAACCTATAAAAAGGAATATAAACTTAAAAATGTAACTACATATAAGAACGTAGATTTTGAAATTGAAGGTAGGGCAGATGGGCTTGGAAAGAAAGATGATCTTTATTTAATAGATGAGATTAAATCATCTTCTAGAGATCTTGATGAACTCACAGGTGATAACAAACTACACTGGGCACAAGCCATGTGCTACGCCTATTTTTTTGCTTTTGATAAAAACCAAGAAAAGATGATAATTTCTCTTACTTATGTGTCGGTAGAGGATTATAAGTCAAAAATTTTTGAAAAAACTTTTACCTTTGAAGAACTTAGAGATTTTTATTATAGGATTTTGGATGAATATCTTATTTTCTCAAAAATTATAGCTAAGAATATCGAAAAGCGAAATAATAGCATAAAAGATTTGGATTTTCCTTATAAAACTTATAGAAAAGGCCAGAGGAAGATGGCTGTTGCAGTATATACGGCAATACTAGATGAGAAAAACTTATTTGTCGATGCACCTACTGGTATTGGTAAAACCATATCAGCAATTTTCCCTAGTATAAAATCAATGCCAGAAAATCTCACTGACAAGATTTTTTACCTTACAAGCAAAAACACAATTGCTAAAGAAGCACTAAAAAGTCTTTATCTCCTTGAAGATAAGGGACTATTTATAAAGGCTCTCCAAATTACAAGCAAGGAAAAAATTTGTTTAAACGACGAAGTATCTTGTAATCCTGACGACTGTCCTTATGCAAAGGGGCATTTTGATAGGGTAAATGATGCCCTTAAAGATATATTGGAGAATGAAAATATAATAGATTATGATATAATTGTTAAGTATGCCAAAAAATATATGGTATGTCCCTTAGAGTTTGAACTTGATATTAGCACATACGCTGACTTTGTAATCTGTGATTACAACTATGTTTTCGATCCAAATGTCTTTTTGAAGAGGTTTTTTGAAGAAGTCATAGATTCTTATGTATTTTTGATAGATGAGGCCCACAACCTTCTTGAAAGAACTAGGGATATGTATTCTTTTACCTTCAAAGATTTTGAATTTTCATCCCTTATAAAACTTTTAGATGAGAAAAAGGACAGGAAAGTAAGGAAAAAACTAAGTCAAATAGTTGATGATTTTTATAAGCTAGGAGAAATAGCAGGTAAAAATTATTATTATTTTACAAATGAATACATCGATAATTTAGATAAGGATCTAATTTCCCTATCTAAAGCCATGGAGAAATTCTTAGTAGAAAAAACTGACCACGCTGCTTATGATGAGGTTTTAGACCTTTATTTTGAGATAAATAAGTATCTAAAAATCTCAGATTATTTTACAGAAGGTTTTTATAATGTTATTTCCTATGACCCAGAAAGTATGGAAAGAAGCTTTGAAATAAAATGTGTAGACCCGAGAGAAGTTCTTAAAAATAAATATAGCCTATCTAGAAGTTCGGTATTTTTCTCTGCGACCCTTTCACCAATGGGTTATTTTGTAAAGACACTAGCGGGCGAAGATTCCCTAAAATTAAGGCTAGATATGCCTTTTAATCCTGACCACCTTTTGATTATCAAGAAAAATTTATCGACAAGGTTCAGGGATAGGAATAGAAACTTAGCCTTGGTGGCAGAGTCTATTAACGATTTTGTTACAAGCAAGAAGGGCAATTACTTTATATTTTTCCCTTCCTACTCTTATATGGAAGATGTAGCAGAATACTATAGGGATAATTTTGACCAAGAGATTATCATCCAAGAAAGAATAATGACAGCAGGAGCTAGGAATGATTTTTTAAACGAATTTAGCCATGATTCGGACAAAGTAGGTTTTTTAGTCCTGGGAGGAATATTTTCTGAAGGAGTAGACCTAATTGGTGATAGGTTAATAGGATCTATGATAATCTCAGTAGGTATGCCTGGAGTGTCTAAGGAAAGAGATTTAATCAAGTATCACTTTGATAAGGAAGGCTTTAATGGCTTTGATTATTCCTATACCTATCCAGGACTAAACAAGGTATTTCAAGCTGCAGGAAGGGTCATAAGAGGAGAAGATGATAAGGGAATAATCTATCTTTTAGATGATAGGTATTCCTGGCAAAAATATATGAATCTTTTCCCCAAACACTGGATTAGACAGGGTATAACAACTAATAAAATAGATTTTGATAAAACAATAAATGAATTTTGGAGTATAGATGAAAAAGAGAGCAACTAAAGATATAAAAATTAGCCAAATGAAATATCCAAATATCTCAATTGGCTTTGATGAAAATAACAGGAAAGTGGAATTTAAGGGAGGACTTTTAGGTCAAACTGTAAGAGTCAAGGCTGGAAAGAAAAACAAGGAAAGAATAAAAGGTAAATACATAGAACTCCTTCTCGAATCTAAGCTTGAAAATGCTAGAGATTATTGTCCGCAGTCAGATATTTGTGGAGGATGTGCCTACCAGAAAGTACCATATGAAACTGAACTTATGCTAAAGCATAGTATGATAAAAGATCTTTTTAAAGAACATGGTATAAAATACGATAATGATATATCTATAAATAGGTCACCTGTGACAAGAGGTTATAGAAACAAGATGGAATATACCTTTGGAGACTCTGTTAAAGGAGGACCCCTTGTATTAGGTCTTCATAGAAAAAGAAGATTTTATGAAATAGTAGACTGCCTTGATTGCAATATAGTGGACTCAGATTTTAATACCATAAGATCAAAAGTTCAAGCATATTTTAGGGAAAAAGAAACTGACTTCTACCACAAGATGAGAAAAGAAGGACTTCTAAGACATCTTGTAGTTAGAAAAGCCATGCATACTGGCCAAATTATGGTAATACTAGTAACAACAAGTGAAAATACCCTAGATGAGACAAGATTGAGATTATTCTTGCATATGCTTTTAGACTTAGATCTAGATGGGAGGATATATTCAGTTTACCATGTCCTAAATGATTCAGTAGCAGACGCAGTTATACCTGAAAAGATAAAACTAAT
>NZ_CALGYW010000052.1 GCF_937934665.1 uncultured Anaerococcus sp. | reverse complement strand
AACTCTTCTTCGGAAGAGTTTTTTATTTTTTTTATGAAAATGTTTGCAATAATTAGAATTATGATATAAAATATATGTAGAAGAAGAAAAGGAGAATTTTATGAAACAAGTAAAACTACCATATGGAAAAGAATTTATTGAACTAGAAGTTGGCGACGATGTTGATATACTCGTAAGCCAAGCGGGTGATTTCAAAGCAGAAAAAAGCCAAGAAGACCTCGTTAAAGATGCCCTTAATAACCCAATTGGTACAGAGAAATTATCTGAACTTGTAAAAGGAAAGAAAACCATAACAATTATTTCATCTGACCACACTAGACCAGTTCCATCTGCTATAACTATGCCTATCCTTCTTGAAGAAATTAGGTCAACCAACCCAGATGCAGAGATTACTATTCTTATAGCAACAGGCTTCCACAGACCAACTACTCACGAAGAATTAGTTGCTAAATATGGTCAAGAAATCGTTGACAATGAAAATATCGTTGTTCATAAATCTGGCGTAGACGAAGATATGGTTGAGCTTGATACTCTTCCATCAGGTGGAAGACTTCTACTAAACAAACACGCTATAAATGCTGACCTACTAATAGCTGAAGGCTTTATAGAACCACACTTTTTCGCAGGATTTTCAGGCGGTAGAAAATCAGTTCTTCCAGGTATAGCTAGTGAAAAAACAGTTCTTGCTAACCACTGCTCTAAATTTATAGCAAGTGATTATTCTAGGACAGGTATCTTAGAAGAAAACCCTATCCATAAAGACATGGAATTTGCAGCTGAACAAGCTAAACTTGCCTTTATCCTAAACGTAGTAATAGATGCTGAAAAGAAAATCATCAATGCCTTTGCAGGTCACAGAGTAAAAGCTCATTATGAAGGTACAGAATTTGTAAGAGGACTTTCTACAATAGACGGAGTTAATGCAGACATAGCTGTAACAAGTAATGGTGGCTACCCACTTGACCAAAACGTTTACCAATCTGTAAAATCTATGACAGCAGCAGAAGCGGCTGCAGCTGATGATGGTATAATCATAGAAGTTTCAAGATGTAATGACGGTCACGGTGGAGAAAGTTTCTACAAGACCTTTAAAGAAGCAGCAGATCCAAAAGATATAGAAGATAGAGTTCTTCAAATACCAATGGAAGAAACTATTCCAGACCAATGGGAAATCCAAATTCTAGCAAGAATTTTAGTACGTCACAGAGTAATCTTTGTAACTGACCCAGAAAACAAACAATTAATCGAAGATATGCACATGACCTATGCAGAAAGTCTTGAAGAAGCTCTTAAGATGGCTAAGGAAATCAAAGGCGAAGATGCTAAGGTTGCCTTTGTACCAGATGGTGTATCTGTAATTGTTAATAAAAAGAAATAAGAATAGAATTTAACCTATAAAAGAAATTAGGATTTATTTTTAAAAATATTTGCTTATAGCCTCTTATAAATAAAAGCAAGGAAGTTTCTAAAACTATACATTAGATCCTAAATTCATTTATTCTTATATTAAAAAAAGATGGGGCTGTTGCAAATTGTGAATAGTTATCGTCCCATCATCATAGGGTTCTCTCTCAAAGTTTCATGTTTAGCCCGCCGGCTCATAGAGGCGAAACTTCACGAGAGGTTCCTATGATGATATTGGGACGATTTATTCATTCTGCAACAGGCTCATCTTTTTTCTTGTTTTATTTGAAGGCTTCTATGTCTATATCAGCTATACTTGTAAGGGTCATATCGGCTTCTTTTTTTATATAGTCCCACTCGCTTTTATTCCATGGGAAGTCTTTTAGGCCTACTGTTTGGATTCCTTCTTTTTTAGCTGCCTTTATAGCATAGAGGGCATCGTCAAAAAGAACACAGTCTTTTGGGTCTACTCCGTGTTTTTTGATAGAATATTGCCAGTAGCCTGGGTCTGATTTTTTCATATCCAAAAGCTCTGGGGTGGCAAAAAAATCAAAGTAGTCATAAATACCCAGTCTTTTAAGGGCCATTTCTAGGTGTTTATATGGGGTAGAGGAAGCTACTGACATGGAGAAGCCTGCTTCTTTTAATTTTTTTAATATTTCAAGGTTGCCAGGTTTTGCCATAAGTTCATTCTTATAGCCTGTATAAATTATATCTTCAAAATAGTCCATAACTTCATCAAAGGTCATGTCTTTGGCTATTTCATCGGCTATATATTGGCACATGGCTTCTATAGAGAGAGCTTCTATCCTGCCCTTCTCTTCCTTGGATAAATCTTCTAGGGTAAAGCCATACTTGGAAAAGAGCTTGTTTTGAGGCTCTATCCAAATATGCATAGAGTCTAAAATCGTCCCGTCAACATCAAATATTAGTTTTTTCATTGTTTTCCTTTCTTAATATCCTATCTTTTAGCGGCTTCATAACCTGCTTTTTTAGCAGCTGCAGCGCTTGAAAACCAGGTTACATTATCTACGCTTATCTTATTATAATCTCGCTGGCCTGGCCTGTGGTACTTACCTGAAGACATGTTTGCCTTAATTGGACCATTTGTTATATCGGCTAGGTAAGAGCCTTTCGATCCTTTTACCCAGGCGGTTTTTTGGTTTACTATAGGGATATCGCCGTTGCCTACATACTTGCCCTTGCTTGGCTTAGACTTACTTGGACTGGTTGAGCCTTGACTTTCTTTGTTAGACTCGGTCCTTTTTGGGCTTTTATCACTTTCAGTCTTCTTAGGAGAGTCTTCTCCTTCAAATTTAGCTCTTTCTGCCTTGTTATAAAGACCTAGTTCATTTTCTGAGGCACTTTTCGCTATCTTTCTAAATTGGTCAAGGTATTTTACATCTGGTGGGAAAGTTGCAAGAGCTCCATAGCCGTCGCGAAGGAGGATGCCGTTAAACATCTTATCTCTTACATCCTCAAAACTTGGATTTGAAGGATTGCTTGGTAGTCTTAGCCAAACATACCTAAGGGCTCTTTGGTACCTATCTGTTTCTGACACGTCTTTTTCTAGGTAAACTTCTCTGCCATTTAGCATAGCTTTGCTAAAGTCAGAAGCTTCCTTGCCATAAAAGCTAACAGGTTTGGTTGGATGGACAGTTTCTGGAGTATCTACTCCTATCATTCTTACCTTATAAGACTGTGACCCTACTTGGGCTGTGACGGTATCACCATCACTTACGCTTGTAATGGTTGCCTTAACAAAGCTTGCTTCTTGCTTGTTACTAGCTTCCACATGGTTTTTAGAGGTGCTCTTATCAGGGTCTTTAAGGCCACAGGCCACATCTAGGTCAAAGTCATCATAATAGACAATTGGAAGGTCTTCGCTTGCCTGAGAAGGTGTAGCAAAACATAGACCAAGGACTAGGGCTAATAGTAGTTTTTTCATTCTTATCTCCTTATGTTTTTTTATATATTCTTACCTATATTTTATATGATTTTAACTATAAAGGCAA
>NZ_CALGYW010000051.1 GCF_937934665.1 uncultured Anaerococcus sp. | reverse complement strand
TAAATTTGACATTGTATTAATATAGTAGTACACTTGTATTAAGATAATAGTACAGTGATACAAAGAAAGAAGGCAGATATGGATTTTGATACCAACCGACCTATCTATATCCAGCTTGTAGAAGATTTTAAGATCAAAATCTCCACAGGAGACTGGCAGGCAGGTAGTAAGATTGATTCAGTAAGAAACCTCGCCACAGCCTACAAGGTAAACCCAAACACCATCCAAAGAGCTCTCACAGAGCTAGAAAGGGAAGGCCTTTGCGAGAGCCAAAGGACAATCGGCAGGTTTGTAACTGAAGATACTAAAAAAATTAAAAACCTATCAAACAGAGCTTTTACAAGCTTTGCAGATGATTTTATCACAGGGATGGAATCTTTAAACATCGATAAGGACCAGGCCCTAAAAGATTTAAAAGATTATTGGGAGGAAATATGATAGAGATAAAAAACTTAAAGCTCAAATATGGAGCTAGAGAAGTCTTAAAAGACTTAAATTTAAAGCTAGATGCGGGCAAGATAATAGGTCTTGTTGGAGAAAATGGGACAGGCAAGTCGACCCTCATGAGAGTCCTTGCAGGACTTGAAAAAAATTATAACGGAGAAGTCTTAATTGATGGAAATAGGCCAGGCGGAAAGACCAACGCCCTTATCTCCTACCAGCCCGACCACCTTCCCTTTGATGGCTTTATGACAGTAATTGACATCGGAAATATCTACGAAAGATTTTACGATGACTTTGATGCCGAAAATTATTACAAGATGATTGATTCTTTCTCTATAAAAAGAAATCTTAAGATCAAGGAATGCTCCAAAGGAATGAAAGATAAGGTTCAAATTGCAGCGACTCTTGCAAGGAAAGCCCAAGTCTATCTCCTAGATGAGCCAATGACGGGTATAGATCCAAAGGCGAGATACGAGATGCTAAATACCTTCATAGAAAATTTCAATCCTGAATCAACTCTTATCATTTCAACCCACCTTATATCCGAGATTGAAAAAATCCTCGACGAAGTAATCATAATTTCAGACGGCAAGGTCCTTGCCCACAAGGCAGTTGATGAGATAAGAGAAGAAAACGGCCTAAGCCTTGAAGAATATTTTAGGGAGGTCCTCTAATGGGAAAATTATTTAGACAAATTTTTAAAGAAGACATAAAAAAAGTAATGACATGGATGCTATCACCTCTTATAATAGCAATCCTAGGAGTTTTCGTCTATGAGTTGACAGATTTCCGCCCAATATCCCTTATAATTGTCTTAAGCGGATCAGTTATGACCTTTGCCCCACTCATTTCCCTAGCCAGCCTTAATGATAGCGACAACAATAGGTTTTACGGCAAAAAAGCAGCCTTCTATACATCACTACCATTTTCATCAAGTGAAGTAACAGGAGCTAGACTTATAAACTACATTATAATGGGACTTGTAATTGGAGTTTTTACTATCTTTAACTTTTTGAATATAGGCATAACTAGCGATAGTGGACTAGATCCCATAGAAATATTGAAATACCTAAGTCAAAGCATTAACTTAAATATTTTTATCAGTATGGTAAAATTCATAATTATTATCGCCTTGTTTTATACAATTTTTGCCCTAATTATGATGGCAGCAAATACACTTGGTGGGTCACGTCCCTTTAACAAAATGGGCAGGTCAGCAAAGTTAGTTCTTTTCGTAGCCTTGATTTTATTCCAAGGATATGTATATGTGAAATTGATTAGTGGGCTTGGAAATACAAGCTTAATCAAATTTAAGGAATATTCAACTAATGCAGCCACATTCAGTATAAATATGTTAGATTTAAACTGGTCATCCTTTGGGATAATAGTCCTTATTTTAGGAGCCTTTGCCCTAGCCTATTTCGCCCTAGTAAATTATTTCCACAAGGAGAAAATCTCAGTAGACTAAGGAGGAAATCATGTTTAAAAAATTAATAATCGGCCTAATTTTCTTGGTGATAGCCGTCTTTATCTTTATTAGACTTGTATTCTTGCCAACACCAGATTTTTTGAGAAATCAAGAGGTTGATGGGGTAAAAATCGAAGTTCAAATCTCAGATGATGATAGGAGTCCAATCATAAGAACCTACACCAAGGAAAAATTTGATACATTTGACCAAGACAAAATCGATAATATCGAAGACGATGTTGACGGTAGAGTAGAAGGTGACCTACCATGTGTCCACCTTATAAAAGATAAAAAAATCTATGTAAGCTTTTACAAAAACGGTGAAAAGGTAAACCCAGAAAAAGCTCAGATAAAAATCACAGCCTACGCCGCAGACTACAGGGATCCGGTGGATAAAAGAGAAATAGAAGGCAATTTCACAAAGGAAGCAGATAAGACCTACACCTATGCCACAAAAAGATACTCCACTCAATACGAAAAAATCTTTACAGAATACCTACAAGTCAAAATCACCTACACAATTGACGGCAAGGACTACATCTCAATCTTCGGCACCTTCCAAAACAACGCCGACGAAGACACTGACTTTTTCAAAAACGAAGATCTAAAAGAACCCCTAGCCCCAGAAGAATGATTAAGACAAAACAAAAAAGCCCCCAGCGGGCTTTTTGTTTTAGAAAAGTTTTATTAAGTTTAAGTGTAAGTCAATTATATTTCTTGAGCAAAAATTTCCTCAATAGAAAAGCACCCCAACCGGAGTACTTTTTAAATTCCTTCTAAATTTTTAACTTCAATATAAAACCCCTGTCCCTGGTAGGTCACATAAACAAAACCATTCTCTTCTTCCTGACTAGGTTGAACTACCGAGCCTTTTTCCAAAGTGTCGAAGGCTGTTTTTTCGTCGGAATCTGTGTATATTTCACAATCTTTTATGATTTTATATGACAAACCAATGCCAATTTTATCTTTTATCTTCATCCCAGTCGCAGGTCTTGCTTTTATATCTTGTTTGGTGTATTTTTCTTCTTTACCACATCCAGCGAGGATTACTAATAGGCAAAAAACTATAAACTTATTTATGATAAACCACCCCACAATAATCTATGCCAAGCTCTCTTAGGTCTGAAATTGCCTTATCTAGGTCGGATTTCTTTGTTTTTGCGTCAACTAGGATGATTTCCATATCGCAAAGCCTTGCTCCTAGGTATGGGTCGGCTGTTTTCAGAGATTTTTGGTCGATTAGGATATAATTATAAGCATTTTCCCTATTTACTATTTCTGCAAAAAACTCATTAGTATCGATGATTTTATCACTTGCTTTTTCTGCTAGGGCTAGGTAATCTATGTCTCCCTTTCTTAAAACCTTGAAATTATTGGCATCGCTTAGATATTTATCTTCCATACCACTAGCATTCTTACTGTCTATAAAGAGAACACCATTAGTTGGAGCAAAGCTTTCTGCAAGCTCTTTTGCAAGGTCAAAGGAATCTATTTTTCCCATGCTTGTTATGCCTACTACCCCATTTTGAAGTCTGTGGTCAATTTTTGATTTTATTTTTGAAAGCTCATCACTAGTACCCAAAACATCTAAGTCAAGAGCTCTCAAATCATCTTCATCTGCTATAGAGTCAGAAAGGAGGGTTTTAATAATAACTATAACAAGTCCTAAAAGCGCTCCTGCAAGTGCACCTGCTAGAGAAAAGATAATAAGTTTTTTCTTTGAGGTCTTTTCTACTAAAACATCTTGGAGGTAGGATAGGTTATCTGCATTTAGGTAGTCCTTGGTCATCAGCCTAAAGTTTTCACAAGTTGACTTAAGGGCATCCTCTGCCCTAGCCTCATTGCTATCATTATAAGTTAGGCTAATAAGACCCGCTTGGGGATTTACCTCAAAGTCAGACCTTGCCATAATGTCCTTATAATCAAGGTCTGATCCTCCTTTTTTGAGGTCTTCTTCAACCTTTTTATAAAGGTCAGGTGACTTAATAATTTCAGAATAAATGTTGGCAAGCTTTTCATTTAGAATTAATTTGTTATAGGATATCTCTTCTCCTTCTTCTGCTGTGGCTATTAGTACAGCTGAGGCCTCGAAAGATCCGCCAGATGTCTTAATACCAAGGCCCAATACAAGGCCTAAAAACAGGATAGCAGGGATAATTAGTAGGGAAATATTTCTCTTAATCCCATCGATTAATTGGTAAGTTGTAACTTTTCTCATAAAAACTCCTATCTATCTCAATGACTCAATAGCCATTGGATTTGTAAAGAAAAAATCATAAGCTGGTGCGTCAATAGCAATATTTAAAGCATAGGGCAGTAAAAATACTACTATGGATAAAATTAACAAAAAGGCCGCTAGGCTATCTTCATCTTTTAATTTTCTTATCATCATTGGCAGGTAAAACATCTCTAAAACAACAAAGTAAGATGAGAACCTAAAGGCAATAGCAGTTGATGACCTAAAAACAAGCATGACACAAAGACCATAAACCATACCTTTGACAGAGGCCTTACTCATCCTATCATCTCCTAGTGATTTCTCATTTAGGTACATGATAGAAACTATAAATAAGAGGAAAAAATAAATTATCCTCGGATCATAAAGCTTCATCCCGTAGGCAAACTTTCCCTCAAAGGTATAGGTTACTATCTTTTGAGCAAGCCTAGCAAGTCCCACTTTGGAAAAAATATTTGCTGCAAGACCAAAAATCACCTTAGAAAATAAGGATATACCAAGGCTTATAAAGACTATGATGCACTTACTTATATTTGAAAGGTCAATTTCTAAATATAATAAAAAAGGCAGCAAGATCATGGCTGACTTGTGGAAGGTTAGGGCTAAAATAAAGACTAAGAGACTTCTAAGTCTCTTTTTTTCACTGGCTAGGTAGATTGACAAAAGTCCTAAGCCTATGGCTGTGGCAGTCCTTGAAGTTTGCATGTCAAATTGCAAAAATACCGGCAGAAAAATTATGGCAGATAAAAAAGGCAGGGTTGATTTTTTGATAACCACATAAGTTACAGGTGCAATTGACAAAAAATTCATAAGGACAATCACCCACTGACGGGATAAGCCCATGAGGTTTATAAAGAAAGATGCCAACCTAAAGGAAGTTTCAACTGGGTAAGAGAAGTTTAAGACCTTGGAAAAGTCTGTCCCTATATCCTTGGCAAACCACAAATAATTGTAATAATCAGCATCCCCAGAACCTCTAATGGCTGCGAAGACAAACATCAAGAAAAACATAGAAAAAGCCGCGAGGTTTTTTTGATATTTAGTTTTAAAATCTATAAGGCTAAAGATTATAAATAATAATAACTCTAGCGTAAAAAAAAGAAAAAATCCCATAACAACTTTCTATTTAGGGGCTAACCCCTAAGACTCCCTGATTTTGTGTGATAAAAAAGAATCTTGTTCTCTTATACTCTCAATCATTAATATATCATAAAATGTTGTTTTATCCATGATAAATTAATTTTTTTATCCGAGAT
>NZ_CALGYW010000050.1 GCF_937934665.1 uncultured Anaerococcus sp. | reverse complement strand
ATGAGCCGGCGGGCTAAAAGTGGCCTGCCGGCCCAATGAGGCAAACTTTGAGAGAGATCCCAATAATGATGGAACGATAATTATTCACAATTTGCAAAAGCCCCTTCTCCTATAGCTTATCTTCTACAGATTTTATTTTTTGCTCCATTGAAGCCTTTTTATCACGCCTATCATCCATTTTTATAACTGTATATACCCTGTCACAACCCTTATCAAATACAGATTCTTGCATCTTTCTGATTGCTTCTAGAGCCTTGTCGGCATCAGCTTCTATGACTGTGCCCATGGGATTTAGTTTGTACTTAACCCCTTCTGCCATAAGGATTTTCTCAGCTTCTGCTACATACTTACTTACTGATGTTTCTTTGGTGCCTATAGGAATTAGGCACACTTCTACTACTGCCATCTAGTCCTCCTCGAAAAATTTCTTATAAATATCATAGGCTTCGTATATATCACGGACTCCTGCAAGCTCCCTAATTGAGTGCATAGCAAGAAGAGGAATACCCACATCAATAGCCTTAATTCCAAGCGCTGTAGCTGTGATAGGGCCTATGGTTGAGCCGCCTTGCTTGTCATTTCTATTGTGGAAGGTTTGAAGCTTGTAGCCAGATTTATTAGCAATATTTATTAGCCTTGCCTTAGTTTCAATGCTTGTTGCATAGGCTCCATTAGCTGCAATTTTTATAACCAAACCCTCATTCATCTTTACAATGTTTGTAGGATCTGCAAAGTTTTTGTAGTTTGGATGAGTAGCGTGGGCCTGGTCAGCAGAAATTATCATAGAATTTTCTACCATGATCTGATAGCCTTCCCTATCAAGACCAAATTTTAGGGCAATGCGTTCTAAGGTATTTTCTAGAAAGTTTGATGCTGCCCCACCCCTTGTTCTTGAACCTATTTCTTCGTTATCACTTAAAAGAATCATCTTATTTCTGCCTGGTTTACTATCTACTAGGGCTCTTAGAGAAGCGTGGACAGAACCTAGGTTATCAAGTCTACCAATATGGACCATATTATTTATGATGGCACCTTTTTGCCTATCATATAGGGCAAGGTCAAAATCTAGGATGTCTTCCGCTCCAATTTCTAATTCTTCTGCTAAGATATTTACCAGATAATTTTCAGGTTCAAGGTTTTCTCTAATAGTTTCTACTAGAGGGTAGAGATTTTCCTGAGCATTGTAGGAATAACCCTTATTTATTTCCCTATTCATATGGATAGCAGCATTAGCGATTGTTAAAAGGTCCCTATCTATATTTACTAGGGCATATTTAATCTCGCCCTTTTCCTTATAGGCAACTTTTCCTGCTAGAGATAGGGTCCTATCTAGCCAGCTTGAATGGATCATGCCGCCGTAGGCTTCTATATTTAGTTTCAAAAAGCCAGTATCAGCCACCTCTGCATTTGATTTTATTTTAAAAGTAGGAGAATCAGTGTGAGAACCAATAATTTCAAAGCCTTTTTTTACATCTTCTCCAATCTCAAAGGCTATTAGGGCAGAATCATCACGAGTAGTGTAGTATTTGCCCTTATCTAGGTCCCAAACCTCATCTTCTTTAAGCTTTTTAAAGCCATTTGCCTCTAAAATCTCGCTTGAGTTTTTAACTGCGAAATAATTTAGGGGACTTGCATCAATAAATTTAATTAAGTCTTTACTAAAATCTATAATATATTTTTCCATAAGACCATCATACCTTATTTGCTTATATCTCATCAAGAGGGGTATACATAATTAATAGAATGAAAAATAGAAAAGGAAGAATTATGACAGAGAAAAAATACCAATCAAATCAATTGCCATAGAAGCTATCATGTTTCTGGCCTATGCATTTTTTGCCGTAAACTGGATAGCTGGCTCGACTCTTACACCAAATATCCTAAGAGCCTTTGAGCTTGACGGACCAAATTCAGTTTCCCTCATTAATAACGTAGTTACAGTTGCTAAGATTTTAGGAAACCTTGTGGCGGCAACCATTTTTGCCAAACTTTTTCCTAAAAAATCAATAGGCCTTGGGGCTCTTTTAATCCCAGCAGGTGCCATGCTTGCGGCCCTTTCACCAAATTTCCCTACCTTCCTAATAGGTAGATTTATAATGGGTTTTGGGGGGGCGCTTTTTGTAGTTTACCTCTCTCCAGTAGTTGTAACCTACTTTCACCCAGACCATAGGCCAGTAGTAAACGCCCTAAATAACGTAGCCTACAATGTAGGTTCGATACTAGCCCTCCTTCTTGTTGGACCTGTTATTAAACTACTAGGCCTTGGAAGGTATGCCCTAGTAGCTTTTTCCATAGTATCCTTTGTGATTTTCGCAGCCTGGCTTATAGTAGGAGAGGACTTTAAAATCACCTCTAGCAAGGACACAGGAGAAAAAACCTTTAGCCTAAAGGATGCCCTTGGTGAAAAAATTGCAATTTTAATGCCTTGTATGTATTTTGGTCACCTTACCCTTTATATGGTAATGCTAAATATATTCCCAAATACAAACTTTTCACCAATACTGCCAGTAAAATCTCAACCTTATTTACAACAGGAGCTCTAATTGGTACCCTCTTATCAATTATAGTTGCTAAAAAATCAACTAAAAGAGTACCAACCCTAAAACTAGCAGGAATACTTACAACTGGTATTGGACTTTTGCTTATAAATACAACTAACCCAGTTTTAGCAGGCATCCTAGCTATAGCTCTTGGGACAATTATGTACGTTCCTCTTACAAATTTCGTTCTTACTCCCCAAGAGATGCCTGGCATGTTTTCAGAAAAACTTACCCAAATCATGTCAGTTTACTGGGCTCTAGTTTATATATTAGAGACAATAGCCTACCAAATAATAGTCAATATCCAATTTAAATTTGGGGATAAGGCAGCCCTAACAGCTACTCTCATTTTATCAGTGTCCTTTATTATAGGATCTTTTATGATGAAAGAGCCAAGCGAAATTAAATAACTAAAAAAAGCGGAAGACCCTAGGATTTTCCGCTTTTCTTATTTAAATATTTTACACATTCCTTATAGACCTCAAGGCCTGTTGTTAGAGACTTTTCATCAAAGTCAAAGGCCTTGTTATGATGGCCCGCCGCAAGGTCCGAGCCAAAGATAAAGTGGATGGCAGAGCCTCCCTCCCTATTTACCTTATTTATATAATAACAAACGTCTTCGCTTGCCTCAAAATCGGGATTTTTTACCGTATCAAAACCCTTTTTCCTTAATATTTCATCAATTTCATCATAAAATTTATCTTGAGGATTGATTATCGAAGGTGCAGAGCCTGCAATTTTTACTTCATAGTCAAGGTCATATTGCATGCTCGATCCCTTTATCACCTGGATGGCTCTGGTGACTAGAAAATTATTTACCTCATCACTTGCTCCCCTGGTTTCAAGTTCTAGGACTGCCTTATCAGAAATAGCATTTCTAACCCTACCTCCCCTTATCACACCTACATTTATCCTTGCCACGCCCTTAGAATTTTGGGCAAGGGTTTCTAGGTTTAAAAGAGCACTTGCTGCGGCAAGGTTGGCGTTTTTCCCCTCTTCTGGGAGGGCTGCTGCATGGGAAGAATGACCTCTAAAGATTACATCAAGCTTAGTTGAAGCAAGAAAACCTCTAGTTCCTACCCCGACTTTTCCTGAAGGAAGGCCCATACCCAAGTGCCCTGCGAAAAAATAATCTATGTCATGGACATAGGCTGATTCGCTAAGGGACTTACCCCCACGAAGACCCTCTTCTCCCGGCTGAAATATCAAAATATACTTGCCAGTGAGATTTCTTTTATTTTCCATCAGCCATTTTGCAAGGAAAATCCCCATAGATAGGTGCCCATCATGGCCACAAGCGTGCATGGCGGAAGGGTTTTTAGAGGCAAAGCCTTCTCTAAAGGGCTTGTGAAACTTATCTTTGCTTTCTGTAATAGGCATGGCGTCTATATCAAAACGAAAGGCAAAAGTCTTGCCAGGCTTTCCAGTATCTATAGTTGCAATAAGACCAGTGTAGCCCATCAATATCTCAGATATATCAAAGTCTTCTCTTGTCTTAAACTTATCCCTATAGGTTTCGATTTTGTAGGGAGCAGGCCAGCCAAAAATTAAATCTTCCTTGTGAATTTTTTTGCCATATTTAATATCACTAAGACCTAGTTTTTTTAAATCCTTGATAATATTTATAGTCGTTTTAAATTCCAACCAACCTGGTTCAGCTATCTTATGGTAAAACCTCCTAGTCTCTATCAAATTTTCCATCTCTTAATCCTCTTTCCTATAGGCTAGAAAATATAAAAGACCAACTAGGATAACACCGCCAATGATATTGCCAATTGTTACTGGTAGGAGGTTTTTAACTAGCATATTAGAAATATTGAGATTTGCCAGAGCCTGTCCGCTAAGTCCTGATTTTGCTGCAAGGTCCGGGATGTTTTTAGCCAAAATTCCTGCTGGTATATAGTACATATTTGCAACGCTATGCTCAAAACCTGATAGAACAAAAATTGTAATCGGGAAAAAAGCAGCTATAGACTTTGACCCATAAGATTTTCCACCAAGTGCCATCCAAACACCAAGGCAAACCAAAAAATTTGCCAAAACTCCTAAAATTAAGCCTTGGCTAAACTCAAGGTCAATTTTTGCCTTGGCTATTAAGATTGTTCTTACCCCTATAAGACCATCTCCTAAAAGCCACTGGTCTGATCCATAAAGCAAAAATGCTACAAATAAGGCCCCAAGAAAATTTCCCAAATAAACTAAAAGCCAAGATTTTATCATATCCTTTAGCCTTACTTTTTTATCCAAAAAAGCAGTAACCATAAGGGCATTACCTGTAAAAAGCTCTCCTCCAGCAAGTAAAACAAAAACAAGTCCTGCTGTAAAGACTAAACCCTGGATAAGTTTAGCAAGGCCAAGGCTTGACGGATCACTTAATAAATTAGCTGCAGCAAGGCTTGAGCTTTCGGCAGCTAGGGCTATAAAAGCTCCAGCAAAAAAAGCTAAAATCAAAAGCTTTTTAACCTGTAACTTTGATTTTTTCGTATAAACATCTATGGCCTTATCCAAAATCTTATCTGGACTAAGATCAGTTTCCATATTTCCCCCTCTTTTTTATATTAACTAAGTAAAAATCATTTCACTAACTAATCTTACCCCTAAATAAGGAATAAAAAAGAGCCAGATTTAACCAGCTCAAAAATTTTATTTATTGTAAAGGTCTCTATCAAGCTCACCTTCACTTGCAGCTACTATTAGGGCTGCTGATGAGGCTGCAGTCACATTTGTAGCAGTCCTTCCCATATCAGCAAGTGATGAAATTGGAGCAAGGATAACTACCATTTCTATAGGTAGGCCCATGGAGGCAAAAACTGCTGTTGTTGCGATTGTAGCAGTTCCTGGAACTCCTACTGTACCAAGTGATACTAAAAGAGCAACTAAGATAAGGCTTAAGTAATCTGTAAGCCCATAGCCTAGGTCAAGGACATTAGCTGTAAGTATTGCTGTCATTACTGGCCAAAACCCTGCACATCCTGGCATACCCATGGTGGCTCCGGCTGGAGCTACAAAGGAGGCAATTTTTTCTGATAGTCCAAGCTCATTTTCTAAATTTTCCACATTGGCAGGAATAGAACCTACTGAAGATTGGGTGGTAAATCCAATAGCTTGGACCGAGAAGTTTTTCTTAAAAAACTTAAATGGATTAAGCCCAGCAAAAATACTTAGTAAGGCTCCTGTTGTGATATATGAATGAATAAAGGATGCTAGGTAGGTTAAAAGTAAAACTGATACCAAAGGCTTAATAGCAGTATAGTCAATCCTTGCTATAGCTGATGCTATTAGTGATAAGACTGCATAAGGGGTAAAACTTGTCACAAGGCTTACCAGGCTATTTATTATCTCAGAAAAAGAGTCGATAAAGTCTATAAAAGGCTTAACCTTATCACCCTTACCCTTTTCAATCAAGGATAAAACTACAAAGCCAATTAAAACTGCAAAAACAATTATAGGTATAACCCTACCATTTGCTGCATCATCTACTACATTTTTTGGAAAAAAATCCACAATCGCTTCTGCAAAAGTAGGTACTTCCCTCGCCTCTGCTGGATCAGGAAGGGGAATATTGGCATCCTTTCCTATAGCAAAGATTACCGCAAGGATTACCCCGAGGGCAGAACCTAAGACATTGTGAAGACTTAAAACGCCAACAGTCTTAAGACCTATGGACTTAAGTCTATTTATGGTTTTATTTGAAATTACAACCTTAATAACAGATGTCAAAAGTAAGGGAATTACTAAGGCAAAGAGGAGGTTGGCATAAATTTCACCAAAGATTCCAAAAAGTTCTGTTTCCCCCTTAAAGACAAAACCAAGTCCAATTCCTAATAAAGAAGCAAGGATAACTCTTGATGAGAAACTCGCCCCCTTATTTTTCATAAGCTTTAGACCATAAAAAAGTCCTAGACCTATTATAAGTGCTAAATATTTCATTTCTAATCTCCTTTCAAATTTTATAATAAAATGAGATAAAAAAAGCCCGTCCCCAAAGGACGAGCATGATCGTGTTTCCACCTTTATTCACTCTTATATATAAGAGTCTTAAACCAGGGTCAAAAAAACCCCTCTCGCTATAACAGGCGATCCTGGAGTCTGCTACTAACTTCACAAACCCGACTTAAAGATGCATAAACACAAGCTTTTTCTAGCTAATCTCAGCAAAATAGCCTCTCTGTAATAAAAGTTTTTTGTGCTCTCTTCTTTTTAACGTCAATTTTATTATAATCTAATTATACAATCCCTAGTAAAATAGTCAAGATTAAATTTGTTAATAAATTTTCACTTATAAAACCGCACAGTTTTAAGGTTACATAAGTTTTATCTTTTTTTAATAGCAAATAAAATTTGCAAGAAGAATTTCTTATACTTGCCAAATTACAAAACTATTTTTTCCTAGCCTCTTATTTTGGTAATTATTTGCAAAAATTATATTATCTTCTTCAAGAATAAAATCTTTTTCATCTCCTAGATTTATAGCAAGGTTTAGATTATTTTTTCTGTCAAATCTTTCTATTCTAAGGATATTTTCCTTACTATAAATTTTTATAGACCCATTTTTTACGGCAGGATGGTTTTTGACCCCTAAAATTTCTTTAATTTTTTCTGTAAAAGGCTTTTCTTGATCGAGGTTCTCCCAAGGGAAGGCTCTCCTACAATCAGGATCTTTGTCACCCTCAAGGGTGATTTCTGTTCCATAATAGATAGAATTTGCTCCCATATAGACCGTGCTCATAGCAAGGGCTGCTAGAAACTTATCCCTATCTCCTTTTATTTCTGTAATGAATCTTGGCGTATCGTGGGTATCTAGGAAGTTTAACATCATCCTATTTGCCGCATCCTTATTTCTCATCATGACCATATTTAAGTCATCACTTGCTTTTTCGGCATCAATTTCCTCTTTGAAATAATCAAGGGCAGTGTTCGTGAAGGCGTAGTTCATAACAGAATCAAACTCATCTCCTCTTAGGAAGGACTCCGCATTATGCCAATTTTCTCCTATTATAACCGCATCCTTTTTGCTAGCCTTAATTTCCTTCCTAAATCTCTTCCAAAAATCGTGGCTTACTTCATCTGATACATCTAGCCTCCATCCGTCAATATCAAATTCTTCTATCCAATATTTTCCGATTTTGATTAAATATTCTTGGACATTTTTATTAGATGTGTTAAGCTTTGGCATGTTATAAACATGGGCGAAGGTCTCATAGTTGATTCTTTCTATATCAACTTCGGCTCCTTCTACAAAAAACCAATCATAATATTTAGAATTTTTACCCTTTTCTCTTACATCAACAAAGATTGGATTTTTATGACTCATGTGATTAAATACAGCATCCAAGACTATTCTAATTCCCAATTCATGAGCCTTTTCTACAAGATTTTTGAAATCTTTTTTATCTCCAAATTGCGGATCAATTTCAAAATAATCCATAATATCGTATTTATGATTGGTTGGAGATTTAAAAATTGGTGTTAGGTATAAGGCCTTAACTCCCAAAGATTTGATATAGTCGAGTTTTTCTATAATACCCTTTAAATCTCCACCAGCAAATGAAGATGGATTTGGCAAATCTTCCCATTTTTGATTTATATAAGAATCATCCTTAGAAAAGTCTCCCCTCCTAAATCTTTCAGGAAAAATCTGATAGAAAAGGGCATCTTTCATCCATTCTACTGGCTCAAATAGGTCAGCCTCGTTTATATATGGCATATGAAAGGATGTGAAATGAAAGTTTTCAAAATCATAATTTTTATAGATTCCACTTTCACAAAGATAATAATTTTCTTTTCCTTCTTTTATCTTAAAAATATATTCAATTCTTTTGTCAATAACTTTTAAATCAACTTCATAATAAGAAAAAATTTCATCTTCAAAGGTTTTTTCCATCTTTATTTCTTCCCATTTGCGTGGTTCATCAAATTTATAAGTATAAAGAAGACTTATATCAAGCATATCTTCCTTATCGGCCCTCATTCTTATATTTAAAATATCCTCACTTTTTGCACTTGCCATAAAACTCTCACTAAGGTGTAAAACTGCGGCTTTGTTCATAATCCCTCCCTGATGTTCATAACAATATAATCTTTCTATAAATTATACTAGTCTTTGGACAAAAAAATACCAGAAACCTAGGCTCCTGATATTTTGATGTATTATCGATTATTTTTCAGTTTTATCCTAAAATTTCTTCAGGTTTTTTCTTAATTGCACCTAATATAAGTCCACCTACGATTGCACCAACTATTACTGCTCCTACAAATAATAAAGCGTGATTTAATGAGCTCATAGCTGGAAGGATAAAGATTCCGCCGTGTGGGGCTGGTGCACTTATGCCAAAGTATCCTACTATGGCTCCTGCTATAGCTGAACCTATTACGCATGATGGAAGGACTGTTTGTGGCTCAGCTGCAGCAAATGGGATAGCTCCTTCTGTGATAAAGGATGCACCTAGTATATAGTTTGTAACTGTTGTCTTTTTTTGCTCTTCGTTAAATTTATTTTTGAAAAATGTTGTTGCAATGGCTATTGCAATTGGTGGTACCATACCTCCTACCATTACTGCTGCCATAAAGGTACCAATACCAGTATCTGTGAAAGCCCCGATTGCAAAAGCATAAGCAGCCTTATTTATTGGACCACCCATGTCAATTGCCATCATGGCTGCAAGTAGGGCTCCAAGGAGTACCATGTTTGTGCCTGATAGACTCATTAGCCAGTTGTTTATAAAGTTATTTACTCCAGTAAATACAGGATCAATTGCAAAGAACATTATTGCCCCTACAATTAATAGTCCTAGTACTGGGTAGATTAGCATTGGCTTAAGACCTTCAACTGATTTTGGAAGGTTTTTAGTAGCTTTTTTAAGGAAGTTTACAACATATCCTGCTATAAAACCACCGATTAGACCACCGATAAATCCTGCCCCGCGGCTTGCCATAAGACCTGCTACCATACCTGGCATAAGTCCTGGTCTATCAGCTATAGAGTAGGAGATATAACCTGCAAGGATTGGAATTAAGAATGAGAAGGCATCTCCTCCAAGTCTGTTTAGGAAGGTAAATACTGTTGACTCATCGCCTGCAAATCTTTCAAAAAGGAAGGAAATTGCAAGTAAAATACCACCACCAATTACAAATGGAAGCATGTGGCTGATACCATTCATGAGGTCTCCGTAGATCTTTTGACCTAGGCTTTGACCTTCTTCATCGTAGTTTTTGCTTTCTCCACCTTCTTCGTGGTAAATATTAGCTTCACCCTTGATTGCCCTATCTACAAGGTCATCAGCCTTTCTAATGCCGTCAGAAACTGGTCTTTGGATTAGTTTCTTGCCATTAAATCTAGCTGTTTCTACTTTTTTGTCAGCTGCAATTATAATAGCATCAGCTTTTTCGATTTCAGCTTGAGTCAATCTATTTTTGATTCCGTCAGAACCATTGGTTTCTACTTTTATGTTTACTCCCCTTGTCTTGGCTGCCTTTTCTAGAGCTTCTTGGGCCATATAGGTGTGGGCTATACCATTTGGACAAGCTGTGACTGCTAGTAGGTTGATGTCTGATTTTTCCTTATTTTCTCCTACTATATCTTCTTTAACTTTTTCTTTATTTTCAGAATATTTTTCAATTACAGCATAGACTTCATCTTCACTAACTACTTTTTTAAGATCATCTACGAAACCATCTTTCATAATCATCTTAGATAGTTCTGCAAGAGTTGCCACATGGAGGTTGTTTTCTCCGTCTGGAGCAGCTATGGCAAAAAAGATTTCTGTTGGCATGCCGTCTAGGGCCTCATAGTCAAGGCCTTGTTTTTTCCTTGCAAATAATACTGCTGGTTCTATTACAGTTTTATTTTTACTATGTGGGATAGCTACTGATTCTCCAAGGGCTGTTGAGCCTTGGGCTTCTCTTTCTTTTAGACCTTCTCTAAAGTCTTCTGCACTTTTTACATAACCTTTTTCAAAAAATTTGTCAGCAATTTCCTTGATTGCCTCATCTTTGTTTTCTGCCTTTAGGTCTAGGACCATCAGGTCTTTTTTTAATAAATCTCTAATTTCCAATTTCTTCTACCTCTACTTTACTTAATACATCATTTATCATATCCTTATCTGCTATATCAGGACTAAAGGCAGTTGCTGAACCACAAGCAGCTGCAAGTTTGAAGGCGTCTATCTTGTCATAATTATTTACACAAGCATAAACAAAACCACCCACCATTGAGTCACCTGCACCAACAGAATTTACAAGTTTACCATTAACAGGTTTTGCCCTGTAGACCTTGTTATCATCTAAAAAGATTGAACCCTTTGCACCAAGTGATACGATTACATTTAAGGCTCCTAGTTCGTTTAATTTTTTAGCATATTTAACTAGGTTATCCTCATTTATTTCAGTTTCAAAAATCTTTCCAAGTTCTTCCTCATTTGGCTTGACTAAAAGTGGCTTTAAGGCCAAGTAGTCAAGCAGATTTTTATCAGCTATATCAATAGTAAACTTCGCCTTAGTCTCCTCTATTACTTTTTTATAAAAATCTTTATCCAAGGAATATGGTAAAGATCCTGAAATAACAATTATATCTTCTTCTTTTACTTCTTTTAAACTATCAAAAAACTCTCCTACTTCTTTTTTAGAAATCTTTGGACCCTTGGCATTGATTTCTGTTTCCTTATCGTATTTAAGTTTGACATTTATCCTCGAGTTTTCTTTGATTCTTACAAATTTTTCGCAAAGGCCCAAGTCTTTTATAGCACCTGCTATATATTCACCTATAAAACCTCCAACAAAACCAAGATTGGTTGGATTTTCTCCAAGATTTTTAAGGATTTTACTTGCCATAATGCCCTTGCCACCTGGGTACTTTTCGTCTTCACTTGCCCTAATTGTGGCCCCATCTTCAAATTTATCAAACCTTAAGATGTAGTCAATGGCTGGATTAGTTGTAATTGTATAAATCATTCTTCCTCCGTAATTAACTTAATTTCATCTCTAGTGGCTATGGTCTGAAAGTATTTTATATCCTCCTTTGACCTATCTGCTAAAATATAAGCTCTTGATGAGTTTTCAATAGCTTTATTTTTTACCATAGCTTCGTTTATATCAGCTGTATAAAAGGCCCTATCATCGTATCCATTGGCCCCTATGAAAGCTAGATCGAAGTTATATCTAAAGATAGAAGCCAAGGTTTTTGGGCCAGTTGTGACCTTGGTCGATGGCTTTATCTCTCCTTCTAAAAGGATGGTATGGATATTTTTGCTAATTAATTTATCCACATGCATAAGTCCGTTTGTAACCACAGTTATATCTTGGTCTTTGTTAAGGTAGTCTATAACCTTGTTACAGGTAGAACCAGCGTCTAGATAAATAAATTTCGCATCCCTTATTAGACTACTAGCTTTTTTGCCGATTTTGGATTTTTCCTTAAGTTTACTCTTTTGGTTATCAGTAAAATTTTTCTCGCTAGAAGCTATATTATTTAATACAGCTCCCCCGTGCACTCTGGTGATTTTGCCCATATCTTGTAGATATGAAAGATCTCGCCTTAGGGTTGATTCACTGACACCAAGCTTGTCCATTAAAATTTTATTTGATACAGCCTCTTCTTTTTCGAGGGTATCTAGGATTACGTCCAATCTTTTTTCTAATATCATGTTAATATTATAACACCAAATTCAATCATAGTCAATCAAAATCAGTCACAAATCAAAAAAATTGACTATTTATTATAGAAAGATTATAATTAGCATAAGTACATAGTGTGATTTTTATTTATATATAAGGAGATAAGATGAAAGAACTAGAAGAACGAATTCTTAAAGATGGGATTGTTATCGGTCCAACAATACTAAAGGTAGACTCTTTCTTAAACCAACAAATAGATTCAAAATTGATCCATAAGATGGGTATTGAATTTGCAAATCATTTTAGAGATAAAAATATCGACAAGGTCCTAACCGTAGAATCATCTGGTATAGCACCAGCCCTAGCAACAGCCCTAGAGCTTGAAGTTGACTGTGTATTTGCTAGAAAAAAACAATCACTAACTACAGGTGATGACTTTTATCATTCAAGTGTATATTCATTTACAAAACAAGTTACTAATGAACTTATAGTTTCAAAAGACTTCCTAAAAGAAGGCGAAAATATCTTAATGATCGATGACTTTCTAGCCAATGGTCAAGCAGCCAAGGGCATGATCGCAATAGTAAGACAAGCAGGAGCAAATCCAGCTGGACTTGGAATCGTAATTGAAAAGTCCTTTAGTGAAGGAAGACAGCTTATAGAAGATATGGATATTGATATTTACTCACTTGTAAGAATTGCCAAACTAGAAGATGGCGAAATAACATTTGTAGAAGAATAAAAAAATAAACTGCCAGGATATTAATCTAAACTTTAATATCCGGCAGTTTTTCTTTTTTAAAGTTTTTAAAACAAGACCCTCCTAGCCATTTTATGATATAATAATAATGCCTAACACCAAAATATTTTAGGTGGAGGGAGGTGAGTCACAAATGATTCAACTACTTTTGGAAAGCTTTTATTTTCCACTACTTGTAGGTATTATTCTAATTATTTTAGATAAATATTTAGATTCTTTTTCATATAATTTAAAAAGACACTAGCAACTAGCCCGTCGGCTCGTGGAGACCCTAGTGTCTTTTTTATGTGAGTCACACTCACTATTCAACTACTTCGCTTTGTAAGAGGTGGCTTCTCTTAGTATTATTATATAGCCTTTTTCTCATTTTTCAATACTATCCTATTTGTCTGATTATTTATTATACTTGATTATAGATTATAGTGTTAATTATAAAATTTCACTAGTCTTTATTTATTTCATAATTTTTATAAAAAAGCAATCAAAATCCATCGGAATAAACTACTTACTCTTTCAAAGCCTCATTATACCTATATTTTGACTATAAAATAAATTCTACAAAAAACTCTTGACAAAATTTAAACTATGGTTTATTATTATCTTAGATGTTGATAAGGATTATTAATATCATAAAATAAAATTTAAGGAGTTATTATGAAAAAAATAGCAATAATATATTTCTCTGGCACAGGCAATACCCTTGCTATGGCAAATGAAATATTAGATGAACTTAAAAACAATAGTTTAGAAGCTGAAATTTTGACAGCCAGTGATTTTTCAAAAGATCAAATAGAAAACTACGATGGCTTTGCCTTTGGCTGTCCAGCTATGGGTAACGAAGAGCTTGAAGAAAGCGAATTTGAACCTATGTTTGAAAGCGTAGAAAATTCCCTATCTGATAAGCCAGTTCTAATTTTCGGATCCTATGAATGGGCAGATGGCGAATGGATGAAAACTTGGCAAGAGAGATGTGAAAATGATGGAATCAACCTAGTTTGTGATGGTCTTATTGCTTACGATTATCCAGATGATGAAGCTTTAGAAGATTGTAGAAAGGCAGCCTTAGAATTAGCTAAAGCCTTAGCCTAGTATGTACGAAAGCTTACTTATCAATTACGCATCACAAACTTTAGCTAATAAAAAACTTGCAAATCTCTTTACTTTTAAGAACCTTAAAAAAATAGACATAGAGAAAATGGTTTTTGAGTGGAATGAAACACTTAACAAAAAGAATATATATGTTGAAATTCTCAAAATTGGCAAGTCCTCTGCTCAAATTTATGCCTATAGGCCAGAAAAACTTAAGTGTGCCTTATGCCAAAATCAAACAAAATGTCTCCTTGAAGAGCTAGGCTATAAAACAGATAGGCCAGACCAATGCATAGACCATTTGAAGAGGAGATTTGTAAAAGAAAATTTCCCCCACGAAATAGGTATTTTCTTAGGTTACCCTTATGAAGATGTGATTGGCTTTATAGAAAATAAGGGTAATAGTTACTTAACAAATGGATATTGGAAGGTTTATTCCAATAAGGACGAAAAACTCAAACTTTTTGATTAGTATAATAAAATCAAAAAATCCTACAAGATTATCTATAGTCGCCACAAAAATTTGCTCAGTCTTTGTGTAAGCTAGGATTTTAATTATTAAAAAACGCTCAAAGTCCCTCTAAGGGCACATAATTGTCATATAATACTAAAATAATATCACTAAAGTAATTAACACTAAAAAGACTGGTTCATATATCAATTACCTCCATTTATTATAGAAATCAGAGAAACGCTCAAATTATGATTCTACTGTATTTGATATAGGACCAGCCTTTTTTCTTATTTTTTTCACAAAATATGTGATTTTAAATTTCTATTTGATTTTTTCTATAATTCTTGACCTTGTTTCAAATTCATCAGAAGAGCCTGAAATTGAAGAATTTTCCTTGGCAAGTTCTGCCATTTGATCTAGGATATCCTTAGCTTCTCTTAAATCTCCTGTCTTAGATGAGATCTTATCGATTCCTTCTGACTTATACCTTCTAAGTCCTGAATCAAACTCCTCATATTTTTGATTGTAGGTATCAGATCCTTCTTTTAGCTTAAGAGCTCCTGTTCTTAGGTCAAGGATCCCCTTATTTAAGTCATTTAGGCCTTGGGACATTGGGTTTAAAGTGCTGGTATTTATATTTCCAAGCTCACTTAAGGCCTTTGATCTTTCCTTAAATTCGCTTAGGCCGGCAGCTAGTTTCTCTGATCCACCATTAAGGTCTTTTGATTTTGAATCTAGAGCATTTATGGAGCTAGCAAGTTTATCTACACCCTCTTTATTGGCCTTTGTTCCTGCCATCAATTTATCTGAACCAGCCTTTACTTTTTCTAGACCTTGGTCAAGCTCGTCTAGGGCTTTAGCAAGTTTCATAATATCGCTTTGAGATAAGCCCTCATCTAGTTTTTCAATTCCCTCGCCAAGACCAAGTGATGCCTTTTCTAAGTCCGCTTTAGAGTTACTAACTTCTGCCTTCATTTGGCCAAGGCCTTGGGATAAATCTCCAATACCAGCTGCAAGTTCATTTGAGCCTCCACTTACTTCGCCTAGTCCAGCATAAATACCGTTATTTACCTTAACGCTCGCTCCTAGGTTGCTAGCATCGGTATAAAGGCCGTTTTTTATAGCTCTTAGACTTTCAATTTCAGCTGTTAATGATCCATCTTCATTTTTAGCTTCTAAGTTTGCAATTTGTCCATCAAGTGCGTTGGCATTTTGATTGATATTTGAAATTGTACCTTCTATATTTGGGGCATTTTTACCTGCTTCATTTAATTTAGCTAGGGATGCTGCTAGGGTTTTTGAGGATTCTTCCGCCGATTTAATACCCATATCTAACTTATTTAAACTATCTGCCATAGGTCCTATTTTTTTATCAAAATTATCTATGCCAGCCTTTAAGCTTTTTAAAGACTTAGAAAAGCCTGCCATATCGCTTCCATCACTTCCACCGGCTAATTTTTCTTGGAGCATTTTTGATCCTTTGCTAAGCTCGCTTATGCCTTTATTAAGGTCAGCTGCTCCCTTATCTAGACTGTCAGCAGCCTTTGTTAAATCTCCCATTTTTGCATTTATTTGACTAACACCTTGGGTGTATTGGCCAAGACCCTTATTTAAGCTTGCTCCACCATTATTAAGCTCGCTTATGGCATTTTGCATTGGCCCAATTTTTTCTGGAAGTGCCCCGAAGGCTCCACTCATCTGGTCAAAACCTGCCTTTAATTTTTCTGAACCGTTTGATAGTTTATCAGCTCCCCCAGCAAGGTCAGTAAGCCCCTTGTTTAAGCTAGCACTTCCATCTTTAAGCTGGGAAGAGGCGTCGAGAAGTTTAGCTGCATTTGAGGTTAGTTCATTTATACCTTCATCCAAATCATCTAGGGATGAAAGAGTCTTATCTTCTTGAAAAATCTCGTTAGTTATTACAACATAGGCTTCACCTGGTTTGAAATTTTCCACATCCATTTCTATTTCGATTTCATCTTTAAATTTATCTAACTTATCTTTATCAAGAACGCCATCAAAGTTTTCCCTAAGACCTGGAGCAAGTACTCCTGCTACGATTTGATTTTTACCGTCCTTTACAATTTTTGCATTACCAGCTTCTATGTTTTTTACCTGGTCATCAGCAAAGGTCATTTCTGTAGCAACAAGGTAAGGCGCATAGACAGTTTTACCAGATTTTAAACTCTCTTTAACCTTATTATGAGCCTTTATGGTAATTTTTAGCTTGCCTGATTTTCCCTCAAGGTCTTTAAAGCTTATAGACTTACCGTCAAGCTCGTATTTTATATCTACATCTACAGGCAAATCTTTTTCTGTTTTACCTTGGTAATAAAAATCTTCGCCTTCATTATCTATATCAATATTGCCATCCTTAGGCTCAATTTTTTCGTCTGTTTCAAGGTTTTTTATATCCTTTAGGTCTGACTTATCCTTAAGCTCTTTGTTTCCGTCCTTATTTATCCATACAGAAACTGTTTGATCTTTTATTTCTTCGTCTTCTTTTGTTACATAAACTGTTTCATTTTTACTAGCTTTGCTTTCACTAGCGTAGGCAATATTGCCTCCAAGGATTGAGCTTACGCTTAAAACTGCAAGAGCTTTAACAAATTTTTTATTCATTTTCTTTTCCTTTCTTTAACCCTTTAGTAGTTTTTTCGATAAAGGGAATTGTAACACCTATTAAAGCTGGTAGGAAGATTATGATAACAAGCATTGAAATTATCGCTCCCCTTGCCAAGAAGATACAAATAGTTGATACAATTTCCATCTTTGAGTATATACCTACACCAATAGTCGCTGCGAAAAATGATAGGGCTGAAGTAACTATTGATTTTGAAGTTTCCTTAACCGATAAGCTTAAAGCCTTTTCTAAATCCCTATGTTTCTTATATTCAAATAAGAACCTATCCATCATAAGTATTGAATAGTCAATTGTTGAACCAAGTTGGACAACTCCTATTATTATTGAAGTTATAAAAGGAATAGTGTGTCCAAAATAAAACGGAATTCCCATATTTATAAAAATTGCAAGTTCTATAGCCGCTATTAAAACAATTGGAATAGCAAGCGACTTAAATACTATGGCGATGATTAAAAATACAACTCCAATTGAAGCTATATTTACCATTTTAAAGTCCCTATCAGATAGGATAGTCAAATCTTTTGTAAGAACTGCCTCACCTGTAAGTTTGCCATCAGGATCGTGAGCCTTTACAATCTTATTTATCTCATCCACCTGCTCATTTACCTCATCTGAAGCTGTCTGATATTTGGAATTTACCATTACCATCTGATAGCCACCCTGTTCAAAATTTTTCTTTAGCTTTTCAGGTAAAACTTCACTTGGTATTGTTAGACCAGTCATAGAGTTAAGGCTTAGGACATTATTTACTCCATCTACATCCTCTATCTCATCAATCATAGAATTTATGCTTGTCTTTGATAAGTCATCTTTAACAACTATAAAGTGGCTTGATGCCATATTATAATCTTCCTTCATCTTATTTAGGGCTACTATAGAATCTAGATTTTGTGGTAGAGACCTATCTAGGTTGTAGTAAAGGTCAGTATTTCTAGAGCCATAGACTGCTGGGATAAATAAAATTAGGAAAATAACAAAAAGTTTTTTCCTATGCTTTATAGTAAAGTTTGCTGTCTTATTAAATTCTGGTAGTAACACCTTGTGGTTAAATCTATTAACAAGCTTTTCAGCAAGTAAAATCATTGGTGGTAGGACTACAACTGTTGAAATAAGACCTAAAAGCACACCCTTACTCATTACAAGACCGATATCTTTACCAAGTCCTAGTTGCATTAGTAAAAGTACTAAAAACCCTGAGAAGGTAGTAAGCGATGAGGCAAAAATAGATACTAGAGTAGAATCTATAGCCTTAGCCATGGCCTCATTTTTATTTTCAGTTTTGTTTTTCTTCTCCACATACCTATGGTAGAGGAAAATAGAATAGTCAGTAGTAACAGCTAACTGAAGCACTGCCGCGATTGCCTTTGTTATATAAGAAATCTCACCCAAAAATATATTTGTTCCAAAATTATACAAAATAGCGTAGCCGATATTTAGCATAAAGAGGAAGGGAATAATGATCGATTCATTAGTAAGGGATAAGACTACAAGGGCTAGGGCTACTGCAAGAGCTACATATATGGGTGTTTCCCTATCTATTAAGTCCTTGGTATCCTTAACCAGAGAGGAAATTCCGCTTAGGAATTTTTCCTTAGATTCTATCGATTTTATCTGATCAATTGCCTCCATAGTCTTAAATGAAGAAGATGATTCAGAAAATTTAACCATTAAAAGGGTTGAATCATCAGCATAAAAGGCATCCCTAATCTCATCTGGCAAAAATTCATTAGGAACTGTATCTCCTACTAAAGATGTTTTTGAGATTACATCTTCTACACCCTCTATTTTAAGAATTTCATCTTTTAACTTATCGGCATCATAGTCATCACCCTTGAGGATAAGCATGCCCGTAGCTGCATTTTTAAAATCCTTATCCAATATTTCCTGACCCTGGGTAGATTCAAGATCGGCTGGCAAATATGACAAGATATCATAATTTACGCCAGTTGACTTATATCCTATCCAAGATGGGATGAGTAATATAGTCATCACCAAGAGTACAAGCCTCGGATGATAGGAAATAAATTTTGATATTTTTTTCATTTTTAACTTCCTTTCTAAAATTAGGACCAAAAAAGTCATAAGCAAGCATTTATATATCTATAATTTCCAATAAATGAAATTTACTAAGTTTAATAAGTTGACCAAGTAGCAAAAGTCAAAATATAAAACAGGAATATTTATTTATACTTCATAATTTATCATTTTTGATTTATATCGGTATTAATTATTCAAACTTTATATTTCATTAAACTTATGTATCTAAACTCTTATCTTATGCTTTTTAAGTTTTTATTTTTATGTCCTGCTTATATATTACACCTCTAAATAAATTGTTCAAGTTTTGAAATACTATTATTTATATATTTATTTTTGCTAAATGTTATAAAATTAAGGGATGTACGAGTTTTTAATATAAAGATTTTACTAAAAAAGTTTTAAATATTATTCCCAAATTTTCCCACTAAAAAAAGCCCTAGTTTCCTAGAGCTTTAACTTAGTCGTATAGACCAGCTTCAGTCATCACCTTTCTGAGGGTATCAGCTGATTCTTTCATTCTTTCTTTTTCTGTATCAGTAAGAGGTACATCTATTACCCATTTGACACCGTCCTTGCCTATTACTGAAGGAACTCCTATAAAAATATCTTTTTCTCCGTATTCCCCATTTAGGTAAGATGAGGTAGAGTATACGGAATTTTCGTCATTTATAATTGATTCTACAAGTCTAGCAAGGGCAACACCTATGCCGTAGAAGGTTGCACCCTTTTTGTTTATTATTTCATAGGCTGCGTTTCTTACTTTTTCAAAAGTATTTAAAAGGGCTATTTCATCTACATCTGAGTGATTTGCCACCCACTCATAAATTGGAAGACCACCTACATTGGTATGGGACCAAACAGGAAATTCTGTATCTCCGTGCTCACCTAGGATAAAGGCATCGACACTTCTTGGGTCGATTCCTATTAGAGAGGCTATTTCCTTTTTAAATCTTGATGTATCAAGGCTGGTACCAGATCCTATGACCTTTTCAGCTGGCGCACCAGAATACTTCCAGGTAGCGTAAGTTAGGATATCTACAGGGTTTGATGCGACAACATAAATCCCATCAAAACCAGAATCCTTAATTTTTCCAATCATATCCTTAAAAATTTTTAAATTCTTATCTACAAGGTCAAGCCTTGTCTCACCTGGTTTTTGTGGAGCTCCTGCAGTAATTACTACTACCTCCGCATCCTTGCAGTCAGAATAATTTGCCTTAAAAATCTCCTTTGGCCTGGTAAAAGATAGGGCATCTGATAGATCCATTGCATCTCCCTCTGCCTTATCCTCGTTTAAATCTATAATTCCAAGTTGTCTGCCAATACCTAAAATTGTTGAAGCATAGGCAAAAGATGAACCTACTGCCCCATCGCCAACTAAAATAATTTTGCTATCTTTAATCATAATCTCTCCTTTTTTGTAAAACTTCTTAAACTTTTCTCTAATCTTAATCTAATTTTAACAAAATTTGGAGATTTTACTATGACTCAAGTCACAAAATTTTATTTTTTTAAATTATTTATAACGATCTTCGCTTGCTCAACAAGGCCAGAACTTGTAAACCTATAATCATCAAAGGCCTTGCCAAAATTATCATAATCAATTTCAGTCTGACCTTGAACACTTGCTGAAAGGTGGAAGTTTTCTATACCAGTTTTCTCATAAATCTCTCTTATATTTTCATGGGTTACGCCAGAACCAGCCATAATTTCTATCCTGTCCCCATATTTTTCCTGTAAGTCTCTTATCAAATCTACTCCTTCGATAGCCTTAGGTTTTTTGCCGGAAGTTATGATCCTATCTACTCCCATTTTAATAAGTTCTTCAATCTTTTCCTCTCCATCGATAGAATAATCAAAGGCCCTGTGGAGAACAACTTTTTTAGGAAAGGCAAGATATACAAGTTCTTTCATGGTTTCTATATCAAGATGACCATAAGAATCAAGAACGCCAAGAACAAAACCGTCTATCGGTTTATTCTTAAAGGCCATGATAGTTGCCTTCATCTGACCAATTTCAAAATCATCATAGGTAAAATGCCCTGGTCTAGGCCTTACCATGACAAATTTTTCTATATCTTCATACTCGCAGCAAATATCAACGAGCCCTGCCGAAGGTGTAAGGCCATCAAGAGTTAAAGCCGAGCAAATCTCCACCCTATCAGCTCCGCCAAAGAAAGCCCCAATCATACCATCAAAAGAATCAATACAAATTTCAAGTTTCATAAACCCTCCTTATTTTCTTAATCCTATTATATCAAAAAATAATGTTTTCTAAGATAAACTCTTAAAAAAAAGCTACAAGTTTTATAAACTCATAGCCTCTATAATTTATTTTTGCTTAAAATCAGCAAATTTTATGATATTTACCTGGCAAGAAGCCATAGCAACTAGACTTGCCTCGTGGGCCTTATCACTTGTGGCCCTGCACAAGTCTTCGATCACAGTTACTTCTGTATCTAGGAGGGCATTTTTAATCATTATAGCATTTGATAGGACACAAATATCTGTACAAATCCCTACCATGTAAATATTTTCGATTTTTTCCTTTGCATTTAATTCCCTAAGGTAGTCAACAAGTTCATATGACCCAAAGGATGGCTTGTCTATTATCTTTTTGCCCCTGGTAGGAATCTTTATTTCCCAACCAGAAGTCCCCTTGACACAATGGGTCACAGGTAGGTGTTTGCCTTCAAGACTTTCCAAGTAAGATTCCTCGTGGGTATCTCTTGTAAAAATTATTTCTCCCTTAAAATCATCAACTAACTTCTCAATAGGTTCAACTATCTTATCATTACCCTCATTACCCAGGGCACCGTCTACAAAGTCATTTTGCAAGTCAATTACTAATAATACGTCCATTAATTCTCATCTCCTAAAAAATGTGCGGCAACTATTGTCACAAGACCAAAAGCCGCTTTTCCTACTTTTTTCACCCTTCCTATCCTAAGGTTTTGGCAGCGCTCACAGTACTTGCCTTGCCAATCTATAGGCAAATCTTTGCCACACCTTTTACAAGATTTTTCTTCTAATCTAATTTTCTTCATTATATCTTCCAATCTGCAAAGTTTCGCTTTGACTTAATTCTAAAATATTCGAATTAATTTTAATAATTTTTTCTTTCCAAATATTATTAGTTGACTTATCGAGGTTATCTAATCTTTCAACAAGATCAGGGGTTTTAAAATATACTTCCTTGATAAAATCTCTAAAATATCCAAAACTTGCAAGGGCAGCTTCCCTTTCTCCAAGCTCATAATAGGCATAATAGCAACAAGGGAAACCATATTTATAGTATTTAACCCGTCCATCAAATAATTTAACTTCTCGTCAACTTCCTTAGTGTCTGGGTTTGATATTAATTTTTGCCAACCTGATTTTGGAATATTTTCTATAAACTTAATTGTAGTCATTTGGTTTAGCATCAATTGGTTCCTGCTATTTTCAGCATCTGATATGACTTGGAGGTATAATTTTTCCCTTAGGGAAGGATTTTTAATACATTTGGCCTGGATTAATTTTTGTTTGCAAGCATTTGCTATAGCAATCCTATCATCCTGCTGGCCCTGCCTTACTTCTTCTATAGCCTCAGCCATAGCATTTATGTCCTTAGATATTTGGGCCATTTGCATCTGCATAGCATAAAGCGCCCTGGCCTGGGCTAGCTCTGGAGTTAGGTCAACTTCTTTTAGGTTTACTTTTCCAACTATTTTCTTGCTTTCTGGATCCCTAAGTTCTGCTAGAAGCTCCCCACTTTCCCTTCTCAATAATTCCAAGCTTCCATCTAAAAACTTCCTATTTTGCTCTTTAGTCAAAACCGCCTCAAGGTGATTTTCTGGAATATGGGCCTTAAGATAATATATAAACCCTGGCAAGGAATAAAGGCCATCTCTTATTTTATTTAAATTACTATCAGCATCTTCTAGCAAATCTTCAGTGAAACCATCACTTGCCTTAAAAAAATCAAAATCCATCTTCTCCAAATCTTTCTATAATCCTTCTATATCTTTTATTTCCCTATCTAATCTCTCGCCTATTTCTATTATAGCATATCTTAATTCTTTTAGGGCGACGAGATTTTCCTTTATTTCGCCCTGGACCCTAAAATCTGTAAAGATATTATCAAAAACTAGGTCGAAAACTTGATCTGAAAGTCTGTCTGGTATGGCATCAGGAAAGCTTATATCAACATCGCTTAGTTCTTTATTAAGCGTTTTAAGACTTAATGATATTTCTTCTAAACTACGATTTGCTCCGCTTATTTTATTTCTTTTAACAAGGCTTGAAAAAAAGTCCCCACCTAAAATATCAAGTATTCCCCAAGATGAGGCAGACTTTAATTGACCAATACCTTCATCAATCTTTACTATAGCAAGATTTGCGGAATCTCTTGCCTCTTTTAATTCCTTTAATCTATCCATAAACGCTCCTTTTTTACATTATATTTTAAGACTGATTATTTGCAACAAAGTAATTTGTTAAAGTACATATGTTAAGAAATTTATGTTTATAAAATTTAAGGTTGGGTATATTAATTAATGTAGACTATTAAAACATATGGAGGATTAATATGAAATTAACAGAAACAGTTCAAACTGCTGATTGGAAAGCTGAAAAACACGTTCCAGTAATCCACGTTTCTAAAGAAGACGGTCTTCTTCACATCAAAACTAACGTTGGTGAAGAAGTAGAACACCCAAATACATTTGAACACCACATCGCTTGGATTAAAGTATTCTTCAAACCAGAAGGAGCAAAATTCCCAATCGAAGTTGGTTCTTATGAATTTAAAGCTCATGGCGAAGAAGAAATCTTAACTCAACCATGTGTAGAAGCTAGAGTTAAAACTGACAAGAGTGGCGAAGTTTACGCACTTGCTTATTGCAACATCCACGGTCTTTGGGAAAATTCTGAAGAAATTTAGTATTTTAAAAAGCAAGGTTTATGCCTTGCTTTTTGCTTGTCTATTTTTAATTTTCTCATAAAAACTTTATAGATTAGGTTTCTAAATCATTATTAAAAATATTTCCTATTTTATTCCTTTTTCATCCAATAATCAGCCTATTTTAAATCTTAGGCAAAATTAAATTTTTTTTATTATATCGTCTATTATCCCCACTGCGACTTTTGAAGCACGTTCGAAATTTTCGTAAAACTCCGCTCCCCCACCTGTAAGGGCATCTGAAACTGCTTTAATCATAAGAAAGTCTGCCCTATATAAGTGACAGGCTAGAGCAATTGCAGCTCCTTCCATGTCGACAATATCTGAGTCCCACTTTTTATTAAGCTCTGTCTTGGCCTCAAGACCTGAAACAAATTTATCACCTGATGCAAGCTTTACCTTTTTCAAATGAGGGTCAATTTCTATTGCCAAATCCACCAAGCTTTCCGTTGTTTTCATGGCTACATCGTTAAAAATTTCGTATTGTCCTTTTGCCGCACCATCTAAGTCTGATATATCAAATTCGTAATGGCTCACACTTTCCACAACTGTTAGTTCCTCTACTTCTTGGTCATTTAAAGCACCAACTACTCCATAATTTATGATGGTTCCACACTTATAAACATCAAGAAGCAGGGTCATGGCAAGAGCAGCACGAATTTGCCCCATACTTGAAGGGCAAACAAAAACGTCCTTACCGTTGATATGGTATTTCAAAATTTCAAAACTGCCATGCTTATATCTCTCGATTGGTTCCTTATAAATATCATAAAAAGCATCAAACTCTACTGCTACTAATATCCCTATATTCATCTAATCACCTCTGAAGTATTATATAATTTTTTGGACAAATTTCCAAAAATCCCATCTAGTAAAAATTTTTATATAGACAGCTTTATAAAAAACTAAAGGACCCTCTACCTAGCTAGAAAGCCTATTATTTACAAGTATTTTCAAATCTTATTTGATTTTAAATAGGTTTTTAACCTCATTTTTATCTACATCAGAGAAAGTTTTTACTGGCCAGGAAGGTCTATCTTCCCTATCTATCATCACTGTCCTAATTCCTTCTTCAATCTCACCTGTCTTAAGGCCATGGTTTATAATTTTTAAATCTAGGTCAATTGTCTCTTCTCTGGTTAGATTTTTGCCGTAAAAATATTTTTCAAATTGAACCTGGGTCATAAAAGGATCTCTCTCTTTTAATATCTCAAGTTTTTCCCTGGCAAAATCATCTTCCTGGTTTGCTTCCAAGGACTTTAGGATCTCTTCTAGGCTGTCCTTGCCAAAATATTTTTCGATTTTTTCCATATTTTGGGTATTTTCAGTTTCACCTGGCTTTTTAGCGTAGCTTTCAATTTCTTTGCTAAAATCTCCTATAAAGTCTGTGCTAGAAGTATCAAAGGCAAAAAGTTTTTCTAAAATCTTTTGGTAGTCTTTTGAATCTATCAAAAGATCAGCAAGAGAAAACCTAATTAAATCATCTGGGTAAAGCCTTGCCCCTGTTAGTCCCACAAGTTGACCCATAGCTTGGGGAAGTTTTGAAATATAATAGCCAACAGATACATCTGGGACAAAGCCAAGACTTGTTTCTGGCATGGCCCAGTTTACACTCTCATCTGCTATTATTAGATCAGAGTGGATAGTAAGTCCAATCCCACCGCCCATAGTTACCCCGTACCAATG
>NZ_CALGYW010000049.1 GCF_937934665.1 uncultured Anaerococcus sp. | reverse complement strand
AAGAACCTTATGTAATTTATGAGCAAGCCCGTCCGGCTCGAGGAGGACGCGCGACGAATATAATGCTAGTAAAAAATATCGGTCAAGCCGCAAGGCTCTATGTTACCGATATTTTAATGATATTCATTATTTTGTAGAAAGCTTTAGCTTTCGTAGAAAATGATAGAATAAGCTTATGTAATATTTGGTTTAAATTGCGACGAATTTTATCTCGAGCGTAGTCGAGAGAAGGAGCGATTTGGACTAAATATCACTGGGCGACTGGAATAAAAAGATTACCTTCTTTATTATTTTTTAAAAATTTTGATTAAAATAGAAGAGAACAATCTCATGGTTAGTGGGATTGTCCTCTTTTTTTCTTTACTATGTGTAACTTAAAGGCTTATTTCATATAAATATATGCCCAAAAATTCATTATTAAGGCAGGAGTCTTACCTCTCGTTTACTCTCTTCCCTGTCATATAAGTTATATGAAAGGCTAACATCTTAGTATTTTTAAAATCTGCCTTCATAGTTTCGTTAATCAATTCTTTATTCGGATAGTACTTATCTGCAAGCTTAATCATAGCGTTCCTTGCAAAGTCAGGATCTTCGATTTCTTCAACTAGGCCATAGGCAATTACGGATGATACATTTGTTGACCAACCATCCTCTGACACGCCCTGCTCAAGCATGGCAGTAAAGCAAGCTTTGGGATTTTTATATATGCAGTCTATCTTATAACCTGTCTTTGTCCCGTGAAAATAAAGGCTCTCATTTTCTTCGTCATAGACAAAATTTAAAGGCAGGCCATAAGGATAGCCATCATCTCCTTCTAGAGCAAGGACACCTCTAGGGGATGTTTTTAAAACTTCTTTAGTAGCTTCTGGGCTTAGCTCATTTTTTACTTTTCTAATTTTTCTAAACATAGATTCTCCTTGTATTTTTATTAATATTATACTATATTTGTCTACAAAACCTCAAAAACCGTTATTATTAGCCGTGATTTATTATAAAAATTCAGCAAAATAAACATATATAAAAATGTGCCTTGCTAAATAGATAAAACAAATGTCAAATCCATGTTAAACCGCTCTATCAAGCCTATTAGCCCTTGATTATATTAAAAAAAGGTATGATGAAATACAGGTTATAAGTAAGAATGATTTTAATATTTATTATTTTAGATTAAAGAAAAATAAAGAAAGGAAAGCCATGAACAAGAAACAAAACCTCCTTGCCATTGCCTTGTCAGCTTCTTTTGTCCTAGCAGGGGCAAATGTGGCAGAGGCTAATGAAGATGCCAATGTCCCTATTCAAAATATAGGGGAAGCTAATATTGGCGATACAAATATTGAAAACAAACCTGATCAAGAAAAATCAGATGCAAATCTTCCTAGAAGTGAAGAAAATATAACTGGGTCTGATACAGACCAAGGTCAAGTTAGAGAGATTGGCCAACCTATAATTGAAGAACCAACAAAACATATTGTCCGTGTAGGCACAAAACCATTAGAAGGAACTAGAGAAAATGTTGTTGATAAGTCCATTCCTTATGAAACAAAGGTCATCTATGACGAAAACCTTGAAGCAGGTAACAGAATTGTAGATAATGAAGGAAAAGATGGCAAGGAAAGAGTAACAACAACAATCACAAGTAAAGATGGAGATATAGAATATAATTCTGAAGGAATAGTCCTTACTCCTAAAGAAGATAGGATTGTAAGAGTTGGGGTTAAACCAGTTGTTAAGGAAGAAGCTATTCTATTTGACACATCTTACACCCATAATCCAGAATTAAAGGTTGGAGAAGTTAAGAAAATTTCTGACGGTACTCCAGGTAAGGTTATTGTAACAACCAGCTTCAATAAGGAAACAGGCGAACTTGAAACAAGTGTTACAAGAACTGAACCAACTAATGCTGAATATGAATATGGTTCTTTAACAGAAGGTAGTTTCACAGTTGAATCTGAAATACCATTTAATGTTAAGGTAATCGAAGATGATACTCTTGATGCTGGAACTCATGTAGTAGACAAAGAAGGAGTAGCTGGTAAGAAGGAAACTACAGTAAAAGTTAAAAATAGCAAGGAAGAATCAAGAGAAGAAAATGTAATTACTGAAGCTGTAGACAAGATTATCAGAGTAGGTACAAAGCCAACAGAAAATATGTGCCCAGTTCCAGAAACTCCAGAAGAACCAAGTACTCCAGAAAAACCAGGTGAAGAAGATCCAACAGATCCAGAAAAACCAGGTGAAGAAGATCCAACAGATCCAGAAGAACCAGGCGAAGAAGATCCAATAGATCCAGAAAAGCCAGGAGAAGAAGATC
>NZ_CALGYW010000048.1 GCF_937934665.1 uncultured Anaerococcus sp. | reverse complement strand
AGACGATGAAAAACCAGCTGAAGACGACAAAGAAGACGATGAAAAACCAGCTGAAAACAAACCATCTAAAGGAGCAGGTAACAACGCTAAAACTGGTATTGCTGGTGTAGCAGGCGTTGCAGGTATCCTTGCAGCAGCTTCAGTTGCATACGCAACAAGCAAAAGAGACTAATTAATTTAGTATCTTAAGGAAAGACTTGACTAAGAGTGCACTCTTAAGTCCTTCCTTACAATAAAATACCCGGGTACTCACTTGACAAAAACCTTCCTTTTTAAAAAAGGGAGGTTTTTTTATTCCACCAAAACCTTTCCTTTTAATATATTGTGATGTTGTATCTTATATATTTTTTCGGTTATTTACATAAACCCTTCGTTACTGGGGGGAAACCCGGGCATGGTTTTCTATACAAGATAGGGTATTTTTCTTTTTTATCCAAGATAAGTTATTACTTTATCTTTTAAATGATAATTTTATTTACTATTGAATCTTCGTTCCAAGGGGGAGCCCCAAGGGACCTTCCGCAGGGTCCCTCATCGGGCTCCCCCTTAAACCCCCTCATCGTTACACCCTCGAGCGGCTCCTTAAGCGGAGTGCGGAACCAGAAGTTTGCCTATCGGCAGACCTCTTTAGTGGAGGGGATGGCCTTGTATTTATTGGTGTATATTCCTACTATCATTCTAATCATCAAAACCCTAAAAATCGCAAACTCGGCTAAAGCCTCAAACAGTGCGATTTTCTTAACGGGCTTCTTGATTAGAATTTATGACTTAGTAGATTAGAGAAATGATTTCGGAGTACAGACACTTAGCAGGCTCGTTTGGCTTTCGCCAAACATTGCTAGATTAGTATTTATTTTAAATTGAAAAAATTAATCTAAATATCGAGTATTTTTGTAAATGAAGGAGGCGTAAAGAAAATCTCACTGACAGCTACCTAAGAATGAAGATTTTATAAATACTGTGAACTAATATAAAAATTAAAGATATAAGTCAGACGAGATTGAGATTTTTAGCCGACTGAATGTCAAAAAAGTCAGGATTTAGTTCAAACAAAAACGAAGACATAAAACCTATCAATAAAAGATTTCCAAAGGAAATCTACTGCTTATGCTCCCCGCCATAGGGGTCGCTCGGAGGGGGTAGCCGAAGGGGGTCTAAGGGGGAGCGGGTTGGGGAACGTGCGGAACGTTCCCCTGGGCTCCCCCTTAAACGAAGATTCAATAGTAAATAGAATAATTCTATAAAAGATAATAATTTATCTAGGATAAAAGAAAAAATATTTCTATCTTGGATAAAATCTTCGGGACATTTTGTCTTATTTTTCTATATATTAGTAGCCGGCTAATAATATAGAAAGGAGATGAGGCGACTTTCTATTTGGAGAAAAGTTAATATTCATTTTTATAGTTAATAATCTTAAACCCTCTAGTCTGGGGCTTTTTTTATAAACTTTTAAGAATGTTTATACTTTTTCTTCTCTTATTCTTGCTTGCTTTGATGTATTTTGCAAAGAAAAGCTCGCAAGTCTAGCCTTGATTAGAAGATGGATCTAGTTGATTTAATTTCACAAGTGGGATTTCCTATTGTTATGAATCTTATTTTGATTGTCCAAATTAATGGCAAGCTTGATGAGATTTTGAGGGAAATCAAGAAGTAGGAGGACTATGACAAGAGAAAATATGATTGATTTTGCCCTTTCCAAAGTGGGAAGGGTTTCTTATTCTATGGCCTATCCAGCAAGGCTTGGACCTTGCTTTTATGACTGCTCATCCTTTGTCTACTATGCCCTAATCGCTGGAGGTTTTCTCCCTAAGGGGTCTGTTATTGGCAACACTGAAAGCCTTTATAAGCTTAAGGGAAGTGTCTTTGAGGAGATTTATTCCTATGGGGATGTTAGGAGAGGAGACATTTTTATAAGAGGTATAGAGGGTAGGTCTGCCGGAGCCTATGGCCATACGGGGATTTTCCTGGCTAAGGATAAGATAATCCATTGCTCTTATAGGGCAAATGGGGTTAGCATAGCTGATAGGTCGACAGGGCTTAGAAATGTCCTAGAGCTTAGAAGGTCTAATAAGGAGAGGTATTTTAGGCCAGTTTTAGGAGGGAAAAGACCTAAGGAGAGGATTATTGATAGGGTAGGCATGGCAGTTATAAAGTGTGCCACCAATGTAAGGGCAAGGCCTACCACAAACTCTGCCAAAGTTGCCATGTATTTTCCAGGAGAGAGGGTCTATTATGACAGGCTTGTAGAAAATGAAACCTACCTATGGGCCTCTTATATAGCGAGATCTGGCAAAAGAAGATATGTGGCTATAGGTAGGTGCTAGCAAAAATGGGAGCTTAGGCTCCCTTTTTTGCGGGTGGATTTTTATTTTATATACAAATAGTATTTACAATTTTTGATTTTACTTGACTAATATTGGCTAAAATGGGGTATAATAGAAGTAAGAATTGTACTTTTTAAGTAAGTTTGACGAGAAAGGACTTTGTAATGAATAAAAAATTTAAGGCGCTTGCCCTAGCTATGAGTATGGCTTTTGTAGCACCTTCTATGGCTATAGCAGCTGAAACTAGTCTAGATCAAAAAATTGAAAATCTGGATAAAGAGATTTACAAGATAGAGAAAGACTATAATGTCTTAAATGAAGTGTACGATGATTTGCGTAAACATTCTAAAGATTATGTTAACAAAGATGGCAAAATTGTTTATGATGAAAAATCTATTAGTGATAATTTATTTAAGATTTCTACCGAGCTTGATAAATATGTGTCAAATACTGTCCCATCTATTGAACAAGCTATGCTAGGAGTTTATTTTCAAAATGGTGCAGAATTAAACGGTTATGAGATTCGTCCTCGTAATGCCAATGATTTTTATAATTATCTTAAATCATATTTTGTTTTGAAAGATGGCATGAATAAGGAAAAATATGACGCCCTTTTAAGAGATTATGTAAATGCTATTTCAGATTCTGTGATTTTACCAAGCTTGAAAAATTCTATAGAGGTCATGGAAAAAGATATAAATGATGAAAAAGACAAGCTTGATTTAGCCAAGGCAGAGCGAAAAGCTTTAGTTAAGAAAAAAACAGAAAGAGATAATCTAGAAAAAGCTGTTTCAAAAGCAAAGATTACCCTAGAAGCTTGCAAACAACTTATTAGCCTATCTCCAAACAAGATTAGCGATGTAAGAGAAGAAGTTGACAGCCTAATGGCAGAGCAAGAAACTCTGATAAAAGCAGCAGAAAAAGTCCTAATCCAATATAAATAAACTCTATAAGTGTTGGAATCTGGGAGCTTTTTGACAAAAAGGCCTAGATATATTATAATTACACTAAAAGATTGACGCTTGTAGGGAATAAAACTATGAATAAAAAATTAATAGCAAGCCTCTTGACCCTAGGACTCGTCCTAAGCCCTGTAGCAGGTGCTGTTGCCGATGAGCCAGAGAAGGTTGAGCTAAGTGCTGAAGAAAGTAAAGAAGTAAATAATGAAGATTTACTTGCTTTAATCAATGCCTATGTGGAAGATTTTGAAAATACCAAAAAATCTGAGGTTTTCCGCCTAGCTAGCACTGAAAAGCAAGAAGAAATCAAAAAAGTTATGAAGGAAGCAGCTGACTATGTTAATAAAGCTGAACCTAGTCAGAGCGAACTAGAAACCATTATAGGAAAAATAGAAGCAGCCAACAAAGGCCTAGCAGCTAATGCAAAGGCAAATCTAGATGGCTTTAAAGCGGGGATTATAAAGCTTGAGGCCCTCTTAAAAAACCACGAAGATAAAAAAGATAGTGAAGAATATAAAAAGGTCCAAACAACTATTACAGATGCCACTCTAAAGTTAAGGGATGATCAATTTAGTAAAATAACAGGTGATGGCCTAGTTAGCTCTACTAAAGGTCTGGAAGAAATCTTCAAAACCTATAAGGACTCACTAGAGGATACAAACGAATATAATCCAAATGAAGAAGATATAAAAAATTTTGAAAACTCTCTTGGTGTCCTCCTTGATAAGAGAGAAAAGCTCCTATTAAGTCATGAAGATTTTATCAAGTCTGATAAATACAAGGCAGCTGGTGAGGACAAAAAAGAGGCTTATATCAAAGCCTATGAGACTCTTGCCGGTCTTGAGGGAAAAGTCAACCTTGAAGACCTAGTCAAGGCCTTAGATGACACTTATAAAGCCAAACAAAATATAGATGCCACAAGTTCTGGCCCTAAAACCGCTTCAAACTCAAAAGAAATCGAAAAAAAAACCATAGAGGTTTTAAATAAGTTAAGAAAATTTGTCATAGAAAGTGCTGACTTGACAAAAGATCTAAAAGACTTAAATTTATTAAAAGAATACCAAGCTGAGATAGCTAAGGCAAAGGCCTATACTAGAAACCATGTCAACGGTATAGAAAGAGGCCTCAAGACCTATGAGAACCTAGCAAGCAAGCTAAGCGACTTAAAGGCTAGGATAGAAAAGGCTAAAGGCGAGCAAGTTGATACACCAACTGAAAAATCCAAGCTAGATATCCTTAAAGAAGACCTCAAAAAGGCAGAGAAATTTAGAAGTAATCCTGCCTTTATAGATGAACCTATGGACAAGCAAGGCAAGCTTAATGATGCTATCCTCTCAGCCAATGAATTGTTGAAAAAAGAAAAAATCACAGACGAAGAAGCAGAAAAAGCTTCTAAGGCGCTTAATGAAGCCTTAAAGACTTTCACTAATTTCAAGGATGTTAGCGAGGCAAAGGCAGCCATAAAGGGCTTGCTTGATAAAACAGTAGGGATCAATATCGAAAGATTCTATGGAGAAGATCAAAAAGAAGCCAAAGAAACCTACACCGAGGCAAAAGAAACTGCATCTAAGTTAGTAGATAAGAAAGATGCCAAGCTAGAAGAGCTGGATAAGGCCTACAAGGATTTCAAAAATTCTATAGATAAGCTAGCAACATTCTTAACCTCTAGGATCCAAAAAATCCTAGATGAGGATAAAAATTTCAGAGACTCTGAAAAATATAAGGCCTTAGATGAAGCGGCTAAGAAAAATAACAAGCAGGATCCAGCCATCATAAACTATATAAGCTTGATAGGCAGTGCTGAAGAATTGCTCAAGGAAGATATTCCTGATGCAAATAAATTAGATGACATCTACAAAAAGTTATTAAATGCCAAATCTGAGATAAAAGGCGATATTTCAGCAGGAGAGAGAAAACTAACCGACGCCTTAATCGATGGCTACGCCTTTATGGAAACAGAAAAGTATAAAAATGCAGCTGTAAGTCAAAATAAAAACCTAAAAGATGCTGCAGAAAATTATAAACTTTTACTAGAAACTGCTGAAACTTATAAAAAATCAGGCAATTTTGAAAGCCAAGAAGCAAAAGACCTTATGGACGCCTTAGCCCATGCCAAGGGCCTTTTAGAAGGCAAAATAAGTGAAAAGGAATATTTATCCAATAAATATTACCATATCCTAAAAACCCTAAGTAAACACAAGGGATACAAGGAAATTAACCAAGCATCTAGAAAGAAACTTGAAGGTGCCTTAAAACTTTATGAAGAAAGCTCTGATAAGGAAGCAATATTCAAGGCCCTTGACGAGGCAATGAATGATGACGCTATAAAAGGCTTTATCAAAAAAATCGAAGAAGAAAAAAATCCTAGCCTAACCAGAGATAAGCTTCTAGAAGATTTGACTACTTTGATAAATGAAGATAAAAAGCTAAAAGAAGGTGGCTTTAAGTATCAAAAGGCCCAAAAAGCCCTTAGAGATGCCTATGATCTAGCCCTTAAAGAAGCAAATGAGCTTATTGGAGAAAATAAAAATCCAACAGAAGAAGAGGTAAGAGCTACCTATAAGAAACTTTTAAATGCTAAAAACAGCCTAGATGGCGATAAGTTTAGTGACTTTATCCAAGCCCTAGCTCAAAGGTTTAAAAAAGACCAGCTAAAAATAGCAAATCCAGATGATAGAAAGGCCATAGCAGCAAAAATAAATTCCTTATCTGGAGAAGAAATGACTATGGATGATGCAATAAAAGTCGAGAAAGAACTAAACGAGTTAATCAACAAAAAAGTTGTAACAACCACTACTCGACCAATTTCTACAATTACCAATCCTGGTTCATCTGTAAGAACTGGTATAGAAGGAGTAGCTAAGGTAGCAGTAGTGCTTGTAGCAGCACTTGGAATATATAAATTAATATCAAAAAAAGGAGATAAAAATGAAACTAACTAACAAAAAAATCATAGCAGCCCTATTAATCGCTGCAACACTAACAGGATGCGA
>NZ_CALGYW010000047.1 GCF_937934665.1 uncultured Anaerococcus sp. | reverse complement strand
GCAACATGAGTATTTTTACCAATATCAATACCTAAATAAAACATAAGATACCTCGAAAAAGAAATTTTAGATAGACACCTCAAAATCTAATAACGTTACTGCCTTATGGTATATACGAAGTACCCTGAAAGGGTCAACATCTAACTTATTCGTAAACAGTTAAAAGATTAGAGGACTCACTCTTTCAATTACGAGATTAAATCTCAAGGAGGGAACGAGTACACTCTATCTAATAACAATATTATACAGTAAAACTGAATAATACTTAGTCGATAAAGGATTATAGGTTACCTTTAACAACCTAAATACATTATATAAGGAGGTGGGATATGTTAGTTAAAGAAAATCTATTTGATAAAAGTAAAGTAGAAGTAGGAAAATTTGTTAACGAAAATGATGGAAATGTATTTATCTCTAGCCCTCCAACCCATATAGCTACAGATTTCATTTATTGTAAAGATTTGGATAAAATACAATTTACAAACGCTATAAACGTATGGCAGTTTAGGCTTGCATATTATGACGATGATAAAAATTATGTTGATGGTAATTTAATAAGTAATACATTCACTAAATTTTTAATAGATATCCCAGAAAATATATGTTACTTAAAAATATCATTTAGAAATAACAACAATACACCGGTAGACTTAGACAAACTATTTATTACAAGCGAAGAGTATAACAAAGACAATTTATATATTTTAGCAAAAGATTATATAGACGAAGAAAATAAACAATATCATAAAACAGGAAATTACAAAGAAATAAAATCAATATAAATAGGACTACTATATTCAGTAGTCTTTTTTATATAAATAAAAAGTGAAAGGAAGAATAAAAATATGACTTATCAAATTCAAAGAATGTATTACAAAAATACAAATCAAACAAGAGTAAAACTATATCAAGAAAGACCATTAAGAGAATTTGAAGTAATGCTTGATGGAGATTTAGGGAAATTAGGGGACTTTCAAATTGAGGATATGGCAAAAAAAGAACTAGCCAAAGAATTTAATCCAGTTCCAGTACTAAACGAATTAGAAAAAATGCAAGAAGACTTAAAAAACGGACAAGATGAAATCATGATGACACTTGCTGATCTCTTTGAAAAAGTAGTAGGAAATGAACAAGCAGAGGAGGTTATAAATGGCTAAAATTTATGTAAGATTAATTACAAGAGGACTAAAAACATTTGAAGATATACCAGAATGGTATAGAGAAAATGTTTATCAAGAACTTGTAAATCAAGGATTAGAAGACCTTGCTATTATAGATGGTAAACCTTATAAAGAGGATTAGTAGGATATTAATAAAGAAATAAAATTGTTTAACTTTAAAAAAGGCCTCCCTTAATTGGGAGGCTTGTTTTTTTGACAAAATATTTGTTAGATGATACTATTCAGTTGATAGAATAATTTACTCAATCACCAAGGCAGCAATAATCCCATGCTGCTTTTTTTGTTGCAAAAAACTTGTTTTATGATACTGTATATAGTATCATAATATCAGGAGGTGATTATGAGTAAATATGATAAACTCATTCCATTATAGATGAGCCTTAGCGGTTCATCTATAATATCAATTTACTCGTTGTGTATGAAAGGAAGCATAAAACAAGCAAAAAAAAATCTTGATTACTATTTATCTTTGCCATATACATTTATTACTAAAGAAATAAATGATGAATCAGGTCATTATTATGTTGGCAAAGTTGAAGAGTTGTATGATGTTAGAACTGTAGGTAATACAATAGATGAATTATATAAGAATATATATGAAGCATTAGAATTATCTATAGAAGATAGATTAGAAGATGGAGAAGAAATTCCAGAGCCAGTAGATGAAAAATATTCTGGTAGAGTTTTAGCTAGAATACCAAGAAGTTTGCATAAGCATCTAGCTGAACAAGCAAAGGCGGAGGATACTTCTTTAAATCAATTAATTGTTTATAAACTTAGTAAATAGTATTTAAGAGTGCGGTGAGAACCAATGTATAGAAAATATGAGTAGAGTATATGAGCTATCTATCTTGATAGCTCTTTTTTTGCATAAAAATATAAAATATAGGTATATGTTTATACCTCTATGAAAATAAAATCGCTTAGAAGTCGATTTATGAGGTTTTGGCTTAATTTCAAGTTTTGAGGGGATTTTTAAGTATGCCCTCTTAAATGGGAAAGTCGAGACTATGGTCTTGATTTTTTTGTGCATAAAATTAATAAAATGTACTATGTACCACTTAAAGAAGTCGGGGGCAACCGGGGGGCAACCAATTATTTATAGCTATTAAATATCATTAATAACCGTTGAAGAATTTAACGTTTGCTTGATATATAAAGCTTAGTCTCTTCCTCAATGTCGCGCCATTAGATTTTATAGAACGTTGAAAATACAACGTTCTTTTTGCTTTGTTAGTTTTGTGGGGGGCAACCGGGGGGCAATAAATCATATAATCATATTTTTTTAAATTCTTCATACATATATTCTTGCATACCTTCTTTATCTTGGATATAAAATTTTTGTGCTACTTCAAAGCTGGTATGACCTAATAATTCTTTTATAACCCTTGGATCTACTCCTGAATAGTATAAGATAGTTGCAAAAGTATATCTGCAAGTATAAGGTATTTTTCTTTTTATTCCTGCCTTATCTAATGCGGGGTAATAAATTTTATTATAAAACTCACTATCGTATTTTATGGCAGATTTATTATATTCAAGTATATTTCCGGTTCTTGATTCGTTATAAAGTGAAGTCATTATATGTTTTATTTTTGGGTGTATAAACATTATTCTTTTTCTACCGGCTTCTGTCTTTATACCAAAATTTGTTATTGTATGCTCGTTTAGGTGAATGTTTTTCTTATTTAAATATAAATACTCACCTGTCCTCATTCCTGTGAAAATAAGGCATAATACGTGTCTTGCATTTGGGTTATAGGGGATAGACTGATATAATTTTTCTATTTCCGCCTGTTTGAAGATTTCTTTTACCCTTTTTTCTTTTATGCCGCCCACTTCTATATATTGAACTGGATTATATTGTATTATATTGTCTTTTAAGGCTATTAAAAAAATCTTATTAAGACAATGCTTTAATCTTTCAATAGATGATTTAGAATAATCTTCATGGATTAATTCACCATTTTTCGTGTAAGTATAGCCTTCAAGCTCCATTTGATCTATAACAGCTTGTAATTCTGAATAAACAATAGTATGAATTTCTCTGTCATAAAGATCTTCGAACCTTTCAAAAGCTCTATCATACCTATTTTGTGTGCTTTTAACATACTTCTTGAAAGCGGTTGATGATCTGAACTTTAAATAAAAATCTTTAAAAGTTTCAGTTTTTATAGGTTCTTTATAATTAGCTATAGCATCAAAAGCTTGATTCCAGGTCTTGAAGTAACCAATAGATTTTCTTCCATATTTTTCACTTAATCTAGCTCTATATTGATTTTTTCTTATATTTCCTGATGCTGTTTTTTTAACTCTTGCTATACTACCAAAACCGTTTGGTAATTTCCTTCTTTTTGCCATTTATACCTCCTTTTTAATATAAAAAGTGGTACAATAGTACATGAATAGTACCTTGTACTATAATTCTTTATTGGAGATCCTAATCATCAACCAAAACTTTTAGGGTCTCTTTTTTTGTTTAATTGTTTATAAAATTTGCAAATACAATATGATCGCCTAGTCCACTGACTAATTTAAAGTCTAGATCTTCATGCTCAAATTCAAATCCCATATAATAATCTAGATTTCCACCAATTTTTATTTTTACAGTATAATCATTTTTATATTCATCTGGTAAATATCCTGTTTGTGTACACTTATAGACACTGTTATCATCTTCTTGTATAAGGTTGAATTCAGCTATGGTAAGAGTTGATATATCAGATGGTTTATCAAATTTATTTACAACGTTTACTGGTATTATTAATATTTTCTTGTCTGGTTCATACTCGTGATCTACAATAAAAGCATCGCCTATCTGTTTATAGTCGCCTATAAGTCCATTTATGTTAAAATAATTCTCTTCTTCATTATTTCCTGGCCCTGCTTGTATTGTTTGTGTTACTGGTTCTATAACTTGGTTATATTCTGGAATAAAATTTGGATCTTTTGTTTCGTCAGCTACTTCTTCTTGCACTGGTTGCTCATTCATTATTGTTTGAGGTTCTTCTTTTGAAGTAGCAACTTCTTCTTGTTGCACACTTGATTCAATAGCGACTGCTTCCTCTTTGGTTTCTTCTTTGTCACCACAACCTGCTAAAACTCCTAAAGCTAATGCACAAATAACAACTTTTTTGATTTTCATTTTTTCTCCTTTCATTACAAAATAACAGAATACAAAATAACTTTTCCTAAAATTTCAACTTCATCATCTTTGCTAAAAATTTTATCTTTATAAGCTGGGTTAGTTGAAAAAGGTTTAAAAATTATGTATTCATCGTTAGTATAAAAACGTTTTACCGAATATTCATATGCGGAGGTTCTATAAATTACAATATCGCCTTGTTTTAAAGACTGTAAGTCTATATTTCTTTGAACTCCAATTAGCGAATCATCGGGAATTATTTTATTCATTGACTCACCGTTTACCCTCATAAAATAAATATCTTTTGACTCTGAATATTTGCCTAAAATATAGTCGGGAACATCAAGGTGTTGAAGATTTTTAATGCCTTCAATATTTCTTGGACTTCCTGCTGATATAGGATATTCAACAAAGGGATATCTTTTCATAGATGTTGCTTTTCCTATCATTTCTATTTTATCTATAGGCTCGCCAGTTAATTCAGATATGCTTATATTGTATAAGTGTGCTAGTTGTTTTAGTTTATCAAGTGGTGGAGTGGTTCTGCCTTGCTCATAATATCCATATGCAGAAGTCGAAAGGCCTATTTTATATGCAACTTCTTCCTGGGTATAATTGTGTTCTTTTCTTAAATCTCTTATTTTATCTTTAATATCTACCATTAGACACCTCCTTTACCTGTATGTTACAATTAAAAACGGTATTATACAACAAGTAATATCGGTATTAGTACTAAAATACAAGTAATATTTAAAAAAATACTTGACAATCACAATTAAAACTTGTATAATTTAATTAAAGATAAGAAAAGAGGTGATTATTATAACTAATAATATAAAAATCTATAGAGTCATTAAAGGGGTTAATCAAAGTGAAATGGCAAAAGATATAGGTATAACACAACAAACTTTAAGCAGTATTGAAAATGGAGCAAGCACCAACTTGAAAACAGCAAAAAAAATAGCGGAATATTTTGGTGTAGGATTAGACGATATTTTTTTAAAGAAAAATACAATTAATACGTGTAAAAAAGATTTAATAGATAATCATTTACAACAATGATTTGTAATAAATGTAGTTGTTAGTAGAAAGGAGTAACAATGAAATTAAAAAAAATAGACAAGAGGTTAGGTAATGAATTAGTTCCAAAGGGAATAAAAATCACCTCTTTGGTAGAGGTGACATATCAAATAAAAAGCGACTTTAAAGAATTTAATAGAGAAGTTAAAGAATATTACTTGGAAAGTGGGGAGAGTTTAGGAAGTTTTGATCCCTTAGATCAATTTTCATCAATTATAGATGATGCTTCACTAGATATAACCTCTAAAGATAGGTAGTAAACTAAAGCATTAAGAAGTTTTTTTAGATCATTAATATCCCTATCATTATGTTTTCTTGTGTAATGTGCTTCGTCATTTCCTAGATAGGTAGTGGCTAAACCAAGGTTAATGATTTTTTGGCTATTAAGTCTTTCTATAGCTTGTTTTAATGGTAATTTAGAGGTTTTATCTTTATCCATTTTCTTATGGTTTATGAGAAAGTCTTTGACAAGAAATTCTGTGGCTTTGCGATATCCAATACCTGCAATTTGATTAAGTTTATAGTGTTCCGCAATCAAGGATTGTCTGTAGATTTCTTTGAAATCTTTGGAGAATGAGCTTATCTCATCTGGAATTACGAGGTTTGGATCATATGAATACGTATATGGAATGTACTCAGTAACATATTTTCTAGATGTTGCAATGAATTTGATTTTATAGGATAGGGCGAAATATTCGCCGCAATATTGACATTGAACCAAAAGAGCTTGCTTGGTGTTTCCAAATGCATCTGAATGCATAATAGATTTTTCTAATATAATGGGCATCATTTTTTGATGACAATGGGGGCAAATGGTTGGAATGTCGTAAGTAATATTATCTATATTTTTAGGAACGGTATCTTTTAAATTCATGTTAATCCTCCTTATATGGAGATTATACCAGAAAGATGAAAGGAGAGAGAGTGAACGAAATAAAAATAATAAAACAAAAAAATAAAACAACTATAAAAATTAATGGCATAGAAATCCCATATATAAAAGATTTTTCCTATACAGAAAATGAAGGTCCGTTTATTAAATTAAATATGGAACTTTCTATACCAAAAGATAAAATTATATTTTTAACTGATTTTTAATATATTCGGTTGTTAACATTGTCGCTATTTGAGTGATAGATTTGATGGACTGTATACCTAATTTTTTAAGGTTTTCTTTGATTCGTTCCCGGTTATTATCATTTTTAATTTGTGCTAGAAATTGATGACCTTCCCAAGAAATAGAATTAATAAGAATCGCTGTATCACCATCAACATAGTGAGAAACACTACCTAATAAGATTTCTGCTTCTATGAGTTTTTCTGCAGAATATCGAATGTCTTCTACATCAAAAGATTTGTTAGGAATATCTTCTATAAAAATAGGTTGATTATATCCTTGATTATCTTCTAAGAAGATTAATAAATAGCGTATTGCATCATAATTAAGTTTCATAAATTACCTCCTAAGGTGATTATATCAACTAATAATGAAAGGAGAAAGAATGAATGAATTGGTAAGTCTGGATCAGATTGTATCTGAAATAAAGTTTTTTGAAAATCAAGCGGTTGTTTCTTATTGGGAAATAGGCAAAAGGCTTAATCAAGCAAAAGAACAGGTAGGACATGGCAACTGGCTTAACCGGGTTAAGGATAATCTTGGATATTCGGAAAGAACTACTCAACAACTGATAAAAGTAAGCAATAGTTTTTCAAACCCGAAAACAATTTCGGATTTGAACTTTAGCAAAGTGTTAGCCTTGACAAGCATAAAAGATGAAGAAGAAAGAGACGACTTTATAGAAAAACACGATGTGGAAAGTCTCACTACAAGACAATTACAAGAGGAAATCAAGGAATATAAAGAAAGCTTGAGAAAAAATGAAGAAGAAAAAAGAGAAATAAGCGAAGAGTTAAAGGCTGCAAAGTTTGCACTAACCTATAAAGAAGAACAAATAAAAGAAGAACAAGACAAAAGGTCAAGAGCGGAGGGAGAACTTCTTTTAGAAAGGAATAGAGATCCCGAAATTATTGAAAAAGAAGTTATAAAAGAGGTGGTGCCGGAGGATTACAAGACTATAAAAAAAGAGCTTGAAAAGCTTGAAGAGGACAACAGGAAATTAAAAGACAAGTTGTTTATCGAAAAGAACAAGAAAATGGAAGCAATAAGTCAATTGGAAGCAGAACAGGCACAACAAAAAATTGTTGAAGATGTATCGGGCTTTCATTATAGGATAGCTGGATTTATCAAAGATGTAGGAGGGCTTTTATATCTAACTGAATATATAGATGAGTTGCCGGCAAGAAACAAGAAGCTATTTTTGGAGTCAATCAAATACTTAAGAGACTTTAGTGAACAACTATACAAGAACGTAGAAGAAAATTTTAAGGAGTAAAAAATGACAGAAATTAATAACAGACAAAATAAAAGTGTAAACAATCCAATGATATTAAATAACAATTTAGAAAATGTAAGTCTTGAAGATGCTATAAAAGTTTTAGTTATGACACAAAATCAGATGGGAGTAACCATACAAGACACAGCTGCAAGAATGGCAGTACAAGAGCAAAAAATGGCAAAGGTAGAATCTGACGTTAGGGACTTAAAAGAAGAAGTTAGAATAGAAGCTTTTGAAGATAAAATCATCAGAAACAAGGTTAAAGCGATTGTAAAAACAGTCTTAGGCGGTGACTATGACAACCAAAGTAAAAGAAATATAGCCTATGCTTGGGGCTATGAAGCAATAAAAGGGATTGGATATAAGGCAGCAGGCAGTACAAAAAGAAGGGACTACAAACACATCTTACAAGCTATAGATGATGGAGTTATAGATTTTACACATGAAAAAGTAAATGAAAGATACAGAAAGATAAAGGAGGTTAAGGAAAGTTAACCAAGAAAGGAGTGGTTTATGGAGAAACTTATTATATCTGTAGAAGAAGCTATATCAGAAATTGGTGGAATGGCTATATCGGGACTTAATGAGGATATTCTTAGATCAATGTTAAGGGCTGATATATGTAGTTTTGGAAAAGCTTATAAAAAATTTGAAGATAACGAAAGATATTACTACATGATTGATAGGCAGGCCTTGATAAGGTGCATAGAGGGCAAACAAAGTTTTTTTAAATAATTTAAATAAAAGGAGATAGAAAATGATTGAAAAATTATTAAAAAACAACAAGAAAAAAGTTACAAGAAGCGAAAGAATGAAGGCTAAAGCAGAAAGAGATCAAAGGAGGATTGATGAAAGAGAAGCAAAGAAAAAAGAATTTATGACAAGAGTAGATACTTGGGGTTATGAACTTGCTAAAGACTTATAGACAAAAGAAAAAAGAATGTGCCGAATTGGGAAAAAAGCATCATTCTTTATAAATAAGTATATCAGAAATTAAAGGAAAAATAAATGAATATATTTGATTTAAATAATAAAACTTTAATAGAAAAAGTACACATAATTAAAGAATTTGATATAGGTTTTATAATTGCTCTTTTAAAAATGGGAGAAATAAGAGGTTTAAATAGAGATAATGACGAAGAATTTTATCTATTAGATCAAGAACTAGAAAAAAGGTCCAGACAACTTGTAAAAACAATTTATTCTTAAAAATTGGAGGATTAATGATAAATGTAAAATTTACAGTCCCTATAACATTTAAGGCGACTTTACCAGTAAATATAGAAAGTAATGATCAAGATGTTATTGATGCAGCTTTAAGGGAAATACCTACGGCTGACATGGTTGACTTTGATGCAAATTTGATTGATATAGATTGGGATTCAGCAGTAGAAGTTGAGAATTGGGAGGTTTATGAATGAGAATTCAAGTTAGAACAGTTGTATATAGAGAATATGTAATGAATATTAGTCCAGAAGAAGTTGAAAACTTAGGCGGTTTTGAAGATGCGATTAGAACAAATATGGGCTATCACAATGAGACTACAAAGTCAGATGAGATTATTATAGATAAAACGGTATTACCAGAAGATCAAAAAGATTTTGAATATATGAAAGAAATTGGTGTAAAAGCCGACAAAATTATTGAAGATATGGAATATCGGAACGAGATGGACAATATTTATCAATCAGAAATCAAGTTAGAAGAAGACGGAAAGGTGGCTTTTTAATGAAATTATATGAAATATCACAAAGTTACAATTCATTATTAGATGCAGACCTTGAAGGGCCAGAATTTGAAAAGGCCCTAAAGGTTATAGACGATGCTTTTGACTTAAAAGCTGAAAACCTAGCAAAACTTATTAGATCAATTAAAGGAGATATAGAAGCGGTAAAGCTAGAAGAAAAAAGATTGCAAGCTAAAAGAAAAACGTATGAAAACAAGATAAAAAGAATAGAAGAATATCTATTTAATAATCTTCAAATGACCGATAAAAAGAAAGTTCAAACTCCACTTTTCACAATAGCAATACAAAAAAATCCAGCGAAATTAGTTGTTAAAAATGAGGAAAAGATACCTGATAAATACTTTAAAACTATAAGACAACTAGATAAGGCAAGCCTAAAAGAAGATATAAAAGAAGGTCTAGAAGTCGACTATGCGGAACTAATACAAACTGAAAGTGTGAGAATAAGATGAAAGAATTTAGGCTTTTAAAAGCAGATGAAATAGAAGTGAGAATCAGTCATACAAGTCACGATCTACAAAGTGCAATGTTACTTCTATACAAAGATGCAAGATGCGATATGAAAATCCTAGATGAAACATTAGGAATAACGGGTTGGCAAAGAACACATGAAGTTATAAATGGACAATTATTTTGCAATGTATCTATCTATGACGATGAAAAAGAGTGTTGGATAGTAAAACAAGACGTCGGCACAGAAAGCTTTTCAGAAGCTGAAAAAGGTAGAGCTAGTGATTCATTTAAAAGGGCTTGTTTTAACCTTGGTATAGGTAGAGAACTATATACAGCTCCTATTATATGGGTTAGAAGCGATACAAAAATAAATACCAAAAAAGACCGGAACTTAAAAAAATATAGAGTAAAAAGCATAAATTATGATGACGATAGAAAAATCAAATATGTAGAAATTGAAGGCTATATAAAATCAAAAAATAAATGGGAAGTGGTTTATCCAGCCTATCAAAATAAAAACAATTATAAAAAGAATAATAACAAAAAAAATATAAGACCAGAAATCCAACACATGCAAGATATTGCAAAAAAAGTAGGTATATCAGGCCAAACAATAACAGAAAAAGCAAGTAGAGATTTTGGAAAGACAAAATCATCCGAACTAACAAGTGAAGAAATAAACGAACTTATAGCACGGATGACGCAAGAAAGTTTTGCATAAAGGGGGTAGTTAATTGGATAAAAAAATCCATTTTAAAGAATTTGAATATAACGAAATCGAGATACATGAATATCTTCAAATGCCTAGAATTTTATTATCTAATGAATACTTTAAAAAACTATCAGTTGATGCAATTGTACTTTATACCTTGCTATTAGATACCTATAAATTAAGTACTAAAAACGGTTGGAGGGATGAAGATGGAAAAGTTTATATTAAATTTTCTATAGAAAGGATATGCGAACTATTAAAATGTTCACGACCAACTGCCATTAAAATTTTAAAAGAATTAGATGACGAACATGGAATAGGACTTGTCCATATAAAAAAACAAAAGCAAGGACTACCAAACTTAATATATGTTAATAACTTTAATAATAAAGAATTATTCAGTGTAAAAAGCTTATTAGATTATGAAGATAAAGACTTGAATAATTTAGAAAGTAGTAAAAAAGTTTTACCAGTAAAGAATATTAACGGGTTAAAAAATTTTACTGGAGTAGTAAAAAAGTTTTACCAGTCACCAGTAAAAAATCTTTACCCTAATAAGAATGAATATATTAGTAATAATAATAGTAAGAATGAATATATAAGCGATGATCCAACTCCATATAAAGAGATTATTCAATATTTAAATAAGAAAACAAATAAGAGTTATAAATTCAGTGCATATCAAAATAGGAAATTAATAAAAGCTAGATGGAATGAAGGATATACTTTTGAGGATTTTAAAAAAGTTATAGATAACAAAACAAATGAATGGATAGACGATCAAAAAATGAACAAATTTTTAAGACCTACAACTTTATTTGGAAATAAATTTGATCAATATTTAAACGAAACAAGCATAAAAAATAAAGCTAGTGATAAATCAGATTTAGGTGAATTTAACTCATATGCAGACAATTATATACCAACTGATAAATATCGGGACAAAGTATTGAGGGATTTAAATGAGTAGATTTTTAGATGGAAGCAGTCCTATATGTGATAGAGGAAGGATAGAAAGAATTATTAAGATACAAAGATTTTTAAAGGAAAAAGGAAAAATCAAGGAAGCAGAAGAATTAAGAAAAGATATTAATAGGCACATAGAAAAATATAAAGAAGTATATAAAGAATATTTTTAGGGGTGATTTATGAATACAGTAATACTTTCAGGAAGATTAACAAAAGACCCAGAGCTTAGATACACACAGTCACAAAAGGCGGTGGTATCTTTCACACTTGCGGTTGACAGGGGACTTAGCAAGCAAAAAAGACAGGAAGCCGAAGGGGCGGGATGCCCGACGGCCGACTTTATCAGAGTTATAGTCTTTGGTTTACAAGCTGAAAACGCATCAAAGTATTTAAGCAAGGGCAGTAAGTGCTTGATTGACGGCAGGATTCAAACAGGATCATACGAGGATAGGCAAACAGGTAAGAGAATTTACACAACAGATGTAATTGCAGAAAGAGTTGAGTACCTGGATAGCCAAAATTCTACAAAAACAGGGTCAAATTCAAATGAAAACAATTTAGGCGATAATTTATATGGCGAAAATAATAATTTGAATACAGGGGCAAATAATGATGATTTCTTTGAAGATGATTTTGAGGAGATGGGCGATGGACAAATACCGTTTTAATTTGGAAGTTGGAAAAGCCTACAAAGTAGAACCGAAGAAAAAGGATAAAAGAAAAATAAATATGTGTGCAGTAGATAGCGGGATATATAAAGCAAAACTAATTGAAGTTAATAATAGAATAGCAATTTTTGATGATGGCCTATACAAAAAAAGCGAGATGATAAAAGACTACAGGATAGGTTGGATAGCTAGTTAGGAGGAAATATGCAACTAAAAATTAACTATGTAATTGACATAGACATACCAAAAGACTTTGAGGATAGCATTCGTTATGGACTTGACAAGAAATATCTCAAGGAGACACTTAAAGGCTTAAATGATGAGTTTATAGGCGGAGAAGATCTGACTTACGAAAGCATATTAGAGGCGATATTTGGTGATGACAGGGTTACTGTAAAATAGGATAATTACCCACTTTAAATGTATAAATGAATAGAAAGGTAAGCCATGAACACTATGGAAGAATTAACAACAATAGATAAACAATTTTATCCTACACCAAAAAACTTAGCACAGGCCTTGTTTGAAATGGCGGTAAAGGAAAAAGAAAACAAGTACTTAGGAAAACACCTAGTATATCCAAAACTAGATAGAATTTTAGAGCCTAGTGCAGGTAAGGGAGATTTAATAGACGAGTTTATAAAGTTTGCACAAGAAAAGTTTGGATATAACGAAAGATACAAAGAAATTGATGTAATAGAATTAGATTTCAATTTACAAGGAATACTCAAACACAAAGGCTATAGAGTAGTTTATGATGATTTTTTATCTTATCAATCACCTATTAAATATGACTTTATAGTTATGAACCCACCATTTAAAAATGGGGATAGTCACTTATTAAAAGCCCTGGATTTAATGAAAGATGGTGGAGAAATACTATGTATTTTAAATGCAGAAACAATAAAAAATCCATATTCAAATACAAGAAAACTACTTGTTGAAAAATTAGAAGAATACAAGGCGGAAATAAAATACGTTGATAGCGGTTTTGCTGATGCCGAAAGAAAAACAGATGTAGAAGTTGCCTTAATACATGTGGATATTGAAAAAAATATAGAAAACTTTAAGTCAAATATCTTTGACGATATGAAAAAGGCAAATGAGGAAGAATTTAAAGAAAAGCAAGGCGGAAACTTTTTAACACAAAATAACTTAATAGATAGTCTTATAGAACAATACAACCTAGAAATTAAATCAGGTAAGAAACTAATTGACGAATATTTAAAGTTAAAATCAATCAAGTTATTAGATGATTCAAGTGTCATAGGTTCATTGACTTTGGCCCTTGATTTTTATGGAAAAGAGACCATAACCGAAAGAGATTATAATATGGATTTTAATAAATATGTAGAAAATACCAGACTTAAATATTGGAGATATTTATTTAGATCAAACAAGCTTGGAAATATGCTGACAAGTGATAGAAGGCAAGAGCTACACAATCAGTTAGAAGATTTCAAAAATTTTGAATTTGATGCCTATAATATTTTCCAACTACAACAAAACATGACAAGCAATCTAACAGAAAGCATAGACGATTCAATTATGGATTTGTTTGATATGTTAAGCAAAAAATATGCTTATAGCGATTCAATAGAAAATGGTAATGTGCATTATTACACAGGTTGGAAAACTAACAAGGCCTATAAAATCAATAAGAAGTGCATTATACCTTATAGCAGTATAGGTATATTTGCAGATAGATTTGATATTACAAACAATCAAGAAAAAGTTATCGACATAATTATAGCCTTGGGCTATTTAGATGGAAAAGTAATAAATAGAAATGAAATAGTAATAATGTTGGCGGAAGCACAAAGTAGAGGTCAATCAAAGAATGTAGAACTACCATATTTAAGAATGGATTTCTACAAAAAAGGTACTGCACATATAAAATTTACAGACCTTGAACTACTAAAAAAATTAAATAGATATGCAGCAAAAAATAGAAATTGGTTGCCACCAAACTATGGCAAGAAAAATTATAAAGATATGAACGAAGAAGAAAAAAATATAGTTGATGACTTTGAAGGAAAAGAAACTTATCAAAAGGATCTAGAAGACGGAAAACTAATTTTAGATAATGTGAAAATGATAGGTGCTAGATTGTAAAGGAGATAAAAAATGTTATTTGATACGGTTTATAAAAAGGTTATGGGAATAGAGACAAACAAATATAATGGATCATTAAAAGAATTGGAAGTAAAAATGACTATTGATAAAAGAGGAGGAACATTAAGCATAGGAAATGGCACAACACAATTTTCTATAGCTATTGAAGATCTTTACCCATATGTAGAAATAGCAAAAAAGACAAAGAGAGAATATAACGGTTTTAAAGGAATATAGGAGGACAGATGAATTTACTTAGTGAGATGACAGATCTTGAACTTGAAAGAGAGATCAAAAGTCGGCAAAGAATGTGTGATAGGTTGCCTTTAGCTATGACTGGCAGTACACGCCTAGTTATTGAAAGTACCCTAGAAAATTTAAAGGACGAGAAAAGAGAAAGACAGTTAAATGAGAAAGACAAATTACAGTAAGTATAGATCGAAAAAAGTTGTTGTAGATGGTATTGAGTTTGCCAGCAAGAAAGAAGCTAGAAGATATCAAGAGTTGAAACTTTTAGAAAGGGCGGGGGCTATAAAGGCCCTAGAACTTCAACCTATATTTTTATTACAAGATAAATTCAGATACGACAATAAGGGCTATAGAAAAATCGAGTATATAGCAGATTTTAAATATATAGACAAAGACGGAAACGTAGTTGTAGAAGATGTTAAGTCGAAAGGAACGGCAACTTCTGTGTACAAAATTAAGAAAAAATTATTTTTGAAAAAGTATGGGGATAAGTACAAATTCTTTGAAAACTATATGTAAGCTTGCAGGCTTGGCTATGATTTTGTGTTTACAAAACGTACAAATTGGAAATATGGGGTGTTTTATGATGTGAATAGGCAGGAAATTAGACGATTATCAAGAATGAAAAGTGCGGACTTTGAGAAAGAGCTAAAAAAGATAATCAAAGATGAATTGAATAGAAATCTAGAGAAGCAGCTAAATAATGAAAGAATAAAAATTTTGGCGGTATATCTTGAAACCTTGCATGATGAATTTGGTTTTGGTGATGTTAGAATGACAAGGTTACAAGATAGAATAGTTTATAAATTAAATTGTATCGGTGAAGGTTATACGACTTTTGCCGATATAATGGAAAACTTAAATATTAAGATGAAGGAGAAATGATGCAGGCAATAAAAATATTATCAGTAGTTGCACTTATAAGCTTAGTTTTGTTAAGTGTAGCATTAATAATTTTTGAAGAAAAAGGGTCAGAAAGGCTTATAAGTACAATTATATTTTTGACAGGTATAAATGTAGCATTAATTTTTGGTCTTGCGGTAAGTGTGGTTTGTATTTTTAGGTACTTAGGATAAAGGGATATTAACGATTAGCTGTTGTAAATGAAAATTGTATTTTAGTTGATTTTAACGGAGATGAGGATTTAGAAACTATATTTCTAACAAATGATATAAAATTAATGCAATATAGCGGGCTGAAGGATAAAAACGGTAGGGAAATTTATGATGGGGATATTTGTAGATGGACTGACCCCGAAGCTTTTGAAGGGGAAATAATATCGGATACTTTTATTGCTAGATATAGCGATGAATATTTAAAATGGATTGGAGAAAATAATAATTCATATCATGATTTATACGATTTTACAGATGATAGGGGATTAGAATTGATAGGTAATATATATGAAAATCCAGAACTATTAGAGGAGGTAGAAGAGTGAAATACAGAAAAAAGCCGATAGTAATTGAAGCTATACAATATCAAAAAAAGCATATATTTAGAGCCTTAGATTTTTGTAACGTGATGAAATATAACCCTGATGACAACGAATACTATATACAAACTTTAGAAGGTAATATGTTATTAACCGAAGGTGACTATATTATTAAAGGAGTAAACGGAGAATTTTATCCATGCAAGCCAGACATTTTTAATAAAACATATGAGGTAGAAGAGTGAAAAAGTGTGAAGTTATTGCTAATGGTGAGAAATATACTGCTGATTTTTATGGGGTTTTTCAGTTGTCAACGGTAATAGACCCGTCGCCTATGATTGGCGGGCACCCTGGTGGTGTTATTGCCTATCCTGTTGCGGTAGTTAATTTTGGTGATGGTGATGGACTTATTAATTTACCTATTGAGAACATAGCGAAAGTTTATGAGGTTGTAGATGAATAGGAAAAAGAGATGAATCAACAAAGAAAAAACCAAGTATCTTTGATATTAAGTCTTGCGGTTAGTGTAGTTAGTATTTTTAGGTATTTAGGATAGGAGGAGAATTATGACTTATGAAGAATTACAAGAAAAAGTTCTAGAATGGGCAGATGAAAAAGACTTATTACATGAAGAAAATGCAGACAAACAGTTTATAAAATTTATTGAAGAAGTCTTTGAATTTAAAACTGAAATGAATAATATTTTAGAAGTTAGACCTCAATATAACGATTCTAGAGATATTCATTATTTTGAGTATGAGGCTATGGAAAAGTGCTTAGAGTTAGAATTTGGTGATATCTTAGTTACTTTAATTATACTTGCACAACAACTAGACTTAGATCCTGTTGAGTGCCTAGAACTTGCTTATAACAAGATTAAGGATAGACAAGGAAAAACTATAAATGGAACTTTTGTCAAGGAGGAAGACTTATAGATGGAAAAAGAAAGTGTAGATCACCCTTCACATTATCAGGGAAATGAATTTGAAGTAATAGATATCATAGAAGACTATAAGCTTGGGTTTAATCGAGGTAATGTTGTTAAATATGTATTAAGGGCAAGAAAAAAAGGTAGTGAAATTGAAGATTATAAAAAGGCTATTTTTTATTTAAAAAGACAAATAGCAAAAAGGGAGAAAGAACTTGCAGAAGAAAAACAATTATAATCAAGTTAAAAAAATATTAATAGATTATGGAGAAGATAAAAAAAGAATATATATCAAAGGAAATGCAATAAAAAACCTAGATAATAAGCTTGATATGTTACAGGCCGGGTGGAGTTCAAGCGAACCGACACAGGGAGGAGGGACAAGTCAAGAGGATAAAGTTATTAAATTATTAGATAAAAAAAAGATACTAGAAAAAGAAATAGAAGACATTAGATCAAATAACTATGAATTAAAGTATGCGATAAAGCAACTAGATAACACTAGTAAAGTAATTATATATAACGTATGGATAAATAGAACACATACAATGAGACAACAAGCAAAAGAATTATATATGTCTAAAAGTACAGTATATAACAAGTCCGAGTTAGCTATAAAGGAAATTTATAAAATAAGGAAAGAACAAGGATATAATTTTAACAAGTTGGACAAAAACTGGACAAGCTATT
>NZ_CALGYW010000046.1 GCF_937934665.1 uncultured Anaerococcus sp. | reverse complement strand
TTTGACATAGAAAAACCCCTCCATCCGTATTCCGGATTTTGGGGTTCAGGTCATTGGATTCTGGGTTTGATTTTTATCTGGTTTTTATTCTTAAAGTAATTTGATTTTACTTATAAAAACTTTCCTAATTTGCCTTTAAACTTATTTTTTACTTCTAACAACCTTAGCAATTTCCCCAAATACAAGTGGAATTAGGGCAAGGGCTAAGACTGGGAGCCATTCCCATGTGAAAGCTACTATTTCAAAAAGCTCTCTTAAGAATGGTACATACATTACTACTAGTAGTAGGGCAAAGGATAGGATTACTGCCTTGATTAGGTGTGGGTTTGATGTAAATCCTAATTCCTTTAGGGTAAACTTGGTGGACCTTACTGAGAAGGCTCTTAATAGTTCTGAAGTGATTAGGGTTGCAAATACCATGGTATGAGCACCTTCTATTGAGTCTGGGAAAATCCATTTTAGACCAACAATATAGGCTCCAAGGACTGCAAGGGTTATGAAGATTGATTGGCTAATTAGATTAGTTCTCACATCTCCTGATATGATTGATTCTCTTGGGTCTCTTGGTGGCTCTTCCATAAGGCCTGGCTCTGCTGGTTCAACACCTAAGGCAAGGGCTGGGAAGGCGTCAGTAACTAGGTTTAGCCATAATAGTTGGATTGGTGTAAGTGGGCTTGGTAGTCCCATTAGGATTGATAGGAAAACTATCAAAACTTCGGCAATATTACATGAAAGTAGGAAGGATACAAACTTTTTGATGTTTGAGAAGATTACTCTTCCTTCTTCTACTGCATTTACAATTGTCGCAAAGTTATCGTCAACTAAGATCATATCTGATGCATCCTTGGCAACGTCTGTTCCTGTTATACCCATGGCTACACCGATATCTGCGTTTTTGATGGCAGGTGCGTCGTTTACACCATCACCTGTCATGGCTACTACATTGTCATTGGCTTCTAAGGCCTTAACAAGTTGAACCTTGTTTTCTGGGGAAACTCTAGCGAAGATCCTCTTTGTCTTAACAATTTCTCTAATTTCTTCGTGGGTCTTATCGTTAAGCTCTGATCCTTGCATAGCTTGGTCACGGCTTGTTGCTAATCCAAGGTCTTTGGCAATGGCAAGGGCTGTTTCAAAATAATCGCCTGTAATCATGATTACATCAATACCTGATGCGTGACATTCGGCTACAGCTGCCTTGGCTTCTGGTCTTGCTGGGTCAATCATTCCTGTGAGCCCAACAAAAATCATATCTCTTTCGATATTTTCTGTAGTAAGGTCCTGATCAAGAGTCTCTAGTGGTCTAAATGCGTAGGCCATAACCCTTAGGGCCTGGCTTGCAAGATCGTTGTTCTTATCAGAAAGTTTCTTGCAATATTCATCGGTGAAGTCTTGCATTTCGCCATTTATTAGAATCTTTGAAGAATTTTTCATTACCACATCTGGGGCACCCTTGGTCATGGCGTAGTATTTGCCGTCAAGCTCGTGGAAGGTGGTCATCATCTTCCTTGTTGAATCAAATGGGATTTCCTGAAGTCTTGGATGTTTTTCGTTAAGACTTTCTTGGTTTATGTTCCATTTTTCAGCAAAGGTTAGCATGGCTCCTTCTGTAGGATCGCCTGTGATTTTGTATTCTGAGTCTTCTCTTGTAAGATTGGCATCATTACATAGACTTGCTATAGTCATTAAGAGTTTTATTTGATCGTCAGAATCTATTACTTCCTTATTCTCGTTTCTGATATCACCCTCTGGCTTATAGCCTGAACCTTCTACTTCGTATTCTTCGTCGTTGGTGAAGATTTTGGTGATAGTCATCTCATTTTGAGTAAGGGTTCCGGTCTTATCTGAGCAGATAACTGTGGTTGAACCAAGAGTTTCTACTGATAAGAGGTTTTTAACGATGGCCTTTCTGTCAGCCATCCTGTTCATACCTATTGAAAGAACAATAGTTACAACAGCTGTAAGTCCTTCTGGAATAGCTGCAACTGCAAGAGATACTGCTACCATGAAGGTCTCAAGTAAATCGTCTCCAGTCCTGTAATAACCTAGGGCAAAAACTGCTATACAAACTACAACTACTAGGATAGCAAGAAGCTTAGATAGGTTTTTAAGCTGTCTTTGTAGAGGAGTTTCCTTATCCTCAACTGAATCAAGACTTGTAGCGATTTTACCAATTTCTGTCTCTTCTCCAGTTCTTGCTACAAGACCAATACCGTGGCCGTAGGTAACAATAGATGATGAGTGGACGTAGTTTTCCCTATCGCCTATACCCACATCTTCACTGGTTTCAAAATTTGCGTCCTTTTCTACCGCTACAGATTCACCTGTAAGGGAAGATTCATCTATCTTTAGGTTGGATGACTCGATAAGTCTCATATCAGCTGGGATAATATCTCCAGTTTCAAGTACTACCACATCACCTGGTACCAATTCTTCTGCCTTAACATGTCTTCTTTGTCCATCACGGATGACAGTGGCCTCAGGAGAGCTCATTTTTTGTAAAGCTGCAACAGAGTCTTCTGCCTTTCCTTCTTGGATAATAGACATAATGGCGTTAATAACAACAATTGCGACAATAATTACACATTCAACTACATCACCTGTGAAGGCTGATACAATAGCAGCTATTACCAAAAGAATAACCATAGGATCGGCTATTTGCTCGATAATTTTCTTCATCAGGCTCTTTTTATTTGATGATTCAATAGCGTTTGGGCCATATTTTTCAAGCCTAGTCGCCGCTTCAGATGAAGTAAGTCCGCGTTTAGCATCTATTTCATGCTTCTTAATTACTTCATTAAGACTGCCTTTATAGTCCATAATTCCTCCTTAAAATTTTGCAAAAGATATAAAAAAAGCGGGGCTTAGTGAGTAATACTCGCAAGCTCCGTCTCGCCACCTTCTAGGGTTTATTTAACCGGGTCAAAACCGTTCTGACGATTAAATAATTGGGCTACTCCCTTTTGCTAGTTATATTATATATCAAATAAAAGTAAATTCAATAAGAAAAGGCTTTTATTACTTGTCCTTAAGGTCAAATTTTTTCCTTAAAACAAGCTTAGAAATTCCAAATAATAACAAAAATAAAATAACTAGAGAAATAATTATTATAATAGCAAGAATCTCCCTAGAAATCTCAAGGTAAATCAAAATAGGAATAATAATCCCATAAAATAAAATTCCTAGCCCTATTGCAAGAGATCCTGCAAACTTATTTCCAAATCTCCAAGTATCCTCAGAAAAACAAGCCTCCCAAACATGAAAGCCAACAGTCATATCAGGGTGATCGGTGTGAAAAAATATAAAAAATATTCCTATATAAATTGAAAAAATAAGGAGCATCAAATCTCCAACAATAACAGGTCCCATTCTTTTCTCCTTGATAAATTAAATTAGGGAATTAATCCCTAATACCCTTTGTATATTATACTATACTTTAATAGTTTAGTAGTTCTTAGCTATTAAGTTATTTTCTTTGTAATTTGATAATATAAATTATTATTCTAATTACAGTTGAATCTTCGTTCTTAAGGAGGGGCGTAGGGGGCTTTCCGCATGCCCCCTTATGCCCCTCCTTAAAATCCACCCCATTACACCCCCGGGGCGGCTCCTAAAGCGGAGTGCGGAATCTGATGCTTGCTTTCAGCAAGCTTTTATTGGTAGAGGTGATAACCTTGTTTAAGTTAACTGTTAGACTCACAGATTTCTAATCTTCGGTCACCTAATAATCGCAAACTCGGCTAAAGCCTCAAACAGTGCGATTTTCTTAACGGTGACCTTGATTAAAAATCATCATAAGGTAGATAAGAGAATTAGTCTCGTGGTATAAGTATTACTAGGCTCATTTGGCTTTGCCAAACATTGCTATATTAGAGTTTATTCTCATACGAAGGGTTTCTAAACTTAAGATTAAGTATTTTTGAAATTAAGTTGGCGTTAAAAAATTTGATTGTTTGAGCGGTAGCGAGTTATCAAATTTTAGCCGACTGAATTTCAAAAAAGTATGAATTTTAATCACCTTAAACGAAGGTTTCTCCATATCAATAGTTTGCCGAGAGGCAAACTCCTTGTCCCCCGAGAGGGGTCGCCCGGAGGGTGTAACGGAATTGGGGTTTAAGGGGAAAACAGATGAGGGAACGTGCGAAACGTTCCCTAGGGTTTTCCCCTTTTACGGAGATTCAACTGTAAGTGGAATAAAAAATTATAATGCAAAAATGAAATTAAAACTAAAGTTTATAGAAAATAATCCTGGATTAATAGACTCACCTAGTGAAAAAATCCTTGGGCCTCGCCCTTATTAAGAAGATTCAATAGTAAATAGAAAAATTAATTTATATTATCAAATTACGAAGATTAAATGGTAAATAAAATAATTCTATGAAAATTCAACAAATAACTTAATAATCATTATGGTAAATATGAATTTGATTGTAAAATTCCCTTCAATAATAGTATTATATTAATAACGAGTTAATAGCGAGGTTTTATGAGAATTTTAATTACTAGCGACTGGTACTATCCTGTTGTTAATGGGGTGGTGCGTTCGGTTATGAATTTAATAGAATATCTTGAAGGAAGGGGCCATGAAGTAAGGGTCCTTACTCTTTCTAATACGACTAAGTCATATAGGGATGGCAAGGTTTATTATGTTGGATCCTTATCTGCAGAAAAAATTTATCCCCAGGCTAGGATTTCTAACCTCCTTGCCAAGAGCCATTTAAAGGAAATTAAGGATTGGGAGCCGGATGTAGTTCATTCTCAGTGCGAATTTTCTACTTTTATTATGGCAAAAAGGATTGCAAGCGATCAGGAAATACCCCTTGTTCATACCTACCACACAGTCTATGAGGACTACACCCACTACTTTATCCCTTCTAAGCAGGCGGGAAAAAAACTTGTTTCTGTGGCAAGCAAGACCCTGGCAAGTTTTTGTGATAGGATTATTGTCCCAACTTCTAAGACCGAAAGGCTTTTAACAAGCTATGGGATAGACCCTTATATGATTGATATAATCCCGACTGGTATCCACATTCCAGAAATGAATGATAAGGCTCTTTTGAGAAAATCTTTGGGAATAGCTGAGGATGAGAAAGTTCTACTTTATCTAGGAAGGCTTGGTGCGGAGAAAAATATCCAAGAAATAATGTTTTATTATGACAGACTAAAAAATATGGATATCAAACTTTACATAGTTGGTGGGGGACCCTACCTTGCAACTCTTAAGGAAGATGCAGAGGAAATTTCTAAAAAAGTTGTTTTTACAGGCATGGTTGACTCAAAGTCTGTAAACCGCTACTACCAGGCTGCAGATATTTTTGTGACAGCTTCGACTTCAGAAACCCAAGGCCTAACCTATTACGAGGCCCTTGCTAATGGGACTATTGCCCTATGTAGAGATGATGCTGTCCTTGATGGGGTGATAAAAAACGGATTCAATGGATTTAAGTATAGGGACTTTAAGGAATTTGAAAACTTTGTAGAAAGGGTCTTTGCTGATTTAGAATTTAAAGAACTTTTAGAAATAAATGCCAGAAACTATGCCAGGGAAAACTTCTCTGTGGATGGTTTTGGTGCTAAGTGCCTGGCTTCATACGAAAAAGCAATCGAGGAATATGAATATGAAAGTATTAATATATTCAAAAGACTATGAGACTGTGAAAGAATCAGGAGTGGGTAAGGCTATCGACCACCAAATAAAGGCTCTTAGCCTTGCAGGTTGTAATTTTACCCTAGATGAGAAGGAAGATTTTGACCTAGTTCATATCAATACTACCCTGCCAGGAGCAGTTCATTTTGCGACTAAGGCAAAGAAGATGGGCAAAAAAGTTATCTACCATGGCCACTCAACTATGGAAGATTTTAAAAATTCCTTTATTTTTTCTAACCAAATTGCACCCCTATTTAAAAAGTGGCTAATCCATGCCTATAAAAAGGGCGATTTAATCCTAACCCCAACACAATATTCAAAAAATATTCTAGAAAGTTATAATTTAAACAGGCCTATAGAGGTAGTCTCAAATGGGATAGACCTTGATTTTTGGCAAAAAAAGCCAACTGATAGGGCAAATTTCTATAAAAAATACGGCCTAGATCCGGAAAAAAAGTCGATTATTTCTGTAGGTTTACCCATAAAGAGAAAGGGGATTGATGATTTTCTTAGACTTGCTAAGAAAATGCCTCAATACGAATTTGTATGGTTTGGCAAACTCGATAGGGCCCTAATGAGTCCCGATATAAAAAAAGAACTCGAAGATGTGCCGAAAAACTTTCACACACCGGGCTATGTAAATAGCGAAGACCTAAGAGAAGCCTACGGGGGATGCGACCTTTATGCATTTTTGACCCATGAAGAAACCGAAGGCATAGTCCTTCTAGAGGCTTTAGCTACCAAGGCTAAAATCCTAATAAGAGATATAGAAATTTTTGAAGACGGTTTTGTCGATGGGGAAAACATCTATAAGGGAAAGAATATTTATGATTTTGAAGAAAAAATCAAGGGTATCTTAGAAGGAAGGTTAGGAGACTTATCTGAAATAGCCTACCAAAGAGCAAAAGATAAGTCTATTGAAAAAACTGGAGCAAGGCTAGTTAAGCTTTACGAAAGGACTATGAAAAATGAGATCGGTTATTAAGTTAATAGGGCTCCTTGCCCTCTTTATTTTCCCACCCCTTTTGGTAAATTACTTTTTGATAAGTATGGATATAAACGGAAATACTGCCATGATTATTTCTCAATTTGGAGTAATAGGCATAAGCCTTGCTATAATCCTAATATATTTAAAGGGAAAGAAAGCCTACGAAGCTAAAACTCTTATGCTAATTGATCAAGCAAGGGATATAGAAGCTCTTAAAACCCTAAGAGATAAAAGAATATCCTACGATTCAAAGGCTGCTATTACCAAGGAGATTTTGCTTAGAGACTTTAGTGAAGATGAAGCGGCTAAGCTTAAAAAATACACAAATAAGGTAGCTGATATGGACCACTACTATGCAGGTTACATTAAAAACGCTGACCCAAGCCTACGCGAAGAATACAAGATTCGCCGCGATAACTTTAACAAAAAGTACAAGCACAAAAGATGGGCCTACCTAGATCTAAGGGAAAATATAAAAATGAGCCTAAAGTGGATGGTTGGATTTTTTGTAATCCTTACCCTTGCAGGACTTATTCAAAAATACAACACAAACAAGGATCTATATGTAATGGTCTATATGGTTCAAATGGTACTTGGAACAGGCTTTTTGATAAATACTATAATCTGGTTATCAAGGAGCCTTAAATCCTACTGGGACAAAGATTTTTTATAAGATCAGCTATGCTGGTCTTTTTCTTTGCCTATTTTAAAAGTAAACTTCATATATTAAAACATTTAAAATAAAAACTTAAAATATTGAATATTGACTTTACAAAAATCAAAAGCTCTAGTATAATTTAGACAAAAGGGAGGTTCTTATGATAAATAAATGTCCAAACTGTGGTGACCAAATGGTAATCACTTCATATAGATGCAATAATTGTTATACAGAAGTACACGGAGAATTTGAAATTGACTCATTCTCAAGATTAGACAAGGAAGATAAAGAATTTATAGAGTTATTCCTTCAAAAAAGAGGATCAATAAAAGACGTTGGTGAAGAAATAGGTATTTCTTACCCTACAGTTAGAAATAGAATTGATAAGATAGTAGCAAAACTTGGTGGCAAGGTTGATAAAAAATCTCATAGACTAGACATCCTAAATATGCTAGATAATGGAGAAATCACATCAGAAAAAGCCAAAGAATTACTAGAGGAGATAAACAATGACTGAAGAAAAACAACTAATCTTAAACATGCTCAAGGAAGGTAAAATCACAGTCGAAGAGGCAAGCGACCTATTAGCTGCAATCGGAGATAAAAAATCAAGAGACAATGATTTTGCAGGCAAAGTTACATCTACAGTAGATTCAATAATAAAAAAGGCAACCGAGGCCATTTCTGCCATAGACCTTGATCAAGCTTTTGATATCAATAATTTCAACCTCAAAGGCGAAGTAAATAGCCACAAGGATGTAAGGGTAGATGATGAGATCGATGAGATAAATATTGACCTGGTAAATGGTGAGATTTTCGTAGAGAATTCAACAGAATCAGGCATAATAATATCTTCTGATGTGTTTGCCAAAAAGAGCAACCTTGAAGACTATATAAATGTTGAAATTAGAGATAATGTTTTAAATATAGAAGAGAATGATGCCTATAAAAATTTTGGCGCAAGCGTAAAATTAAGAATCCAAGTAGGCAAAGATTTCTATAAAAATCTAAATATCGATACAGTAAACGCCAGAGTAGAAGTAGCAGATACTGACTTTGATAAGTTAAATATAGACTCTGTAAATGGTAAAATTATCGTAATAAACAGCAAGTCTGACATCGATATAGACAATGTAAATGGAAAAATTGACATCAAAAACATTGACGGTGCTCTTAGCATAGACAATGTATCAGGAGCAATCTACCTAGCTGGCATCAAGGGAGACATGGTAGAAGTAGACAACATATCAGGAAATATCAGGGTAGACGGCCTAGAAAGTGATAGAATCCATGCAAACTCAAGATCAGGTTCTATCAGAATGTATAACATCAAAGAAATAACAGACATAGACCTAGAAACTGTTAGCGGCACAATAGTAGTAGATACAGCAGACTATGCCGGCAACATCAAGGCCTTTGTAGAAAGCCCTGCAGTAAATGTGACAGAAAAATACCAAAACAAAATAAAAACCGACGAAGGATATGATTTATCAACATCCACAGATGAGGCAAAACTAAGCATAAAAGCAAAAACTCGTTACGGAAAAGTATCCTTAAGATAAGTAAAAGATGGGCAAGGCCCATCTTTTTTTATCCTAAACAATGTGGTATAATAATGTAAAAAAGTGAAAGGAGCTTTCTATGGGAAAAAGAGATAAGGAAAAGGCTTTTAAAAAGAAAGTGATATTTTATATTCTCCAAATCATCCTAGCTGGACTTATCATCTACCAATCGCTAGAAAGAAATATAGGAGGCCTAATAAAAGAATTCAACCCACTTGGATTTGGTATAGGAATCGTAATGATAATAATGGACTTAACTTTTTTATACATAGAATGGAAAACCTATAAAAGCTCTTAAACAAAAAATCCACCCAGGGAAAGGTGGACTTTTTGCTTTTTGATTCTATCAAAAATATTAGCAAACAAAAATTGAGGGTAAGTTTTTGTAGTGAAAAACAGGTGTGTTAAGGAAGAGTACGTCATTGATAGCTGTCTGTTTTTCATCTTTATAATAACTAATTATTGTTAGATACAAGATAGAAAATTGTAAAAATAAAGTAAAATATTGAAGGGTTTAATTCGAGATTAATGGTAGCAAAAACTTGGTAAGCCAAGTTTTTACGATACAAAATTATTTCAGTCATTTACATTACTGCTTCGTAAAAAGGGGAGGCACAAGATTGAATTTTCCTATCCAAGATAAATTATTATTTTATCTTTTAAATTATTATTTTATTTACTATTGAATCTTCGTTCCAAGGGGGAGCCCCAAGGGACCTTCCGCAGGGTCCCTCATCGGGCTCCCCCTTGCACCCCCGAGCGGCTCCTTATGCGGAGTGCGGAATCAGAAGCTTGCCTTTCCGGCAAGTTTTTTTGTAGAGAGAATTACCTTGTATAAGATTATGTAGCTTTCCAGAGATTTCTAATCGTCGGGTTTCTAAAAATCGCAAACTCGCTTACGCTCAAACAAGCGATTTTCTTAACGCAACCCTTGATTAGAAATCATTGCCCGATAAATGGGAGAATTAATCTCGATGTTTCAGATTTTGCAGGGCTCGTTTGGCTTCGCCAAACATTGCTAAATGAGTTTTGTATTCTCAAACGAAGAAGATAAAAATCACAAAACCTTGTATTTTAAAATACTAATACTCCGTAAAGAAAATTGCACTGACAGCTTTTTTAAAATAGAAACATAATAGCTACTGTGAACTAATTTTTAAATAAAAACACAAGTCAGACTAGATTGCAATTTTTAGGAGGCTTGGGATTTTAAAAAGGTTAGGATAATAATATACTAAAACAAGGGCACCTCCATATTAATAGTTTGCCGATAGGCAAACACATTATCCCCCGCGAGGGGTCGCCCGGAGGGGGTAGCCGAAAGGGGTCTGGG
>NZ_CALGYW010000045.1 GCF_937934665.1 uncultured Anaerococcus sp. | reverse complement strand
CTAAAAGTTTTCCTTGATCTTCTTGATTTGGTCCCTAAGTCTTGCTGCTCTTTCAAAGTCTAGCTCTTCTGCCGCCTTGTACATTTCGCTTTCCATATTTATTAGGATACTTTCAACGTCTTCTCTATTAAATTCTTCAACCTCTTCTTCCTCAGCTTTTTTGGTGATTTGGATTATTTCACCGATGTTTTTCTTGATGGTTGTTGGTGTTATGCCGTGTTTTTCGTTGAAGTCTTCTTGGATACTTCTTCTACGTTCTGTCTCGTCTATGGCCCTTCTCATTGATCCTGTTATCCTGTCGCCGTACATGATTACGTGGCCCTCTGAGTTTCTTGCGGCACGTCCTATGGTCTGGATAAGACTTGTTTCACTCCTTAAAAAACCTTCCTTATCAGCATCTAGGATTGTTATTAGGCTGACTTCTGGTATATCAAGCCCCTCTCTTAGGAGGTTTATTCCGACTAAAACGTCAAATTTTCCAAGCCTTAAGTCCCTTATTATCTCTGACCTTTCTATGGTTTTTATGTCTGAGTGGAGGTATCTTACCTTGATTGATTGCTCCATAAGATAGTCTGTTAAATCTTCTGCCATTTTCTTGGTCAGAGTTGTGACTAGGACTCTTTCGCCCTTGGCGATTGTGGCGTGGACTTCTCCTATAAGGTCGTCTATTTGATTTGCTGTAGGTCTCACTTCTACAAGTGGGTCTAATAGCCCTGTTGGTCTTATGATTTGCTCTACCATCTCTCCGTGAGTCTTTTCCATTTCATATGGACCTGGAGTTGCTGATACATAGACTGACTGGTTGATTAGATTTTCAAATTCATCAAATTTTAAAGGTCTATTATCAAGAGCAGATGGGAGTCTAAATCCAAAGTCTACTAGGTTTTGCTTTCTAGACCTATCTCCTGCATACATGCCGCCTACTTGGGGAATGGATACGTGGGACTCATCTACCATGAGGACAAAGTCCTTTGGGAAATAGTCTATAAGTGTATAGGGTCTTGATCCTCTTGGTCTTTGGGAAAGGTGGGCAGAATAGTTTTCAATGCCTGAACAAAAACCAATTTCTTTTAGCATTTCTATATCATACTTGGTTCTTTGCTCAATTCTCTGGGCTTCTAAGAGTTTGTTTTCGCTTTCAAACTCCTTTATTCTTTCTTCTAGTTCTCTTTCTATGGAAATTATAGCCTTTTCGGTCTTTTCCCTGGTTGTGGCGTAGTGACTGGCTGGATAAATATAGCCATGGGAGATTTTTGAGATGACTTTGCCTGTTAGGGGATCAAATTCAGAAATTTGATCTATCTCATCTCCAAAAAATTCAAGCCTGATAGCCTTCTGGTCAAAACCTGCAGGATAAATATCTAAGATATCTCCTCTTGCCCTAAAGGTTCCCCTTTCAAATTCCACATCATTTCTAACGTACTGGACATCAATTAGCCTTTTCATAACCTCTTCTGGGCTTATTTCCTGACCAGGACGGAGGGATACGACTAGCTTTTTGTATTCGATTGGGTCTCCTAGGCCGTATATACAAGACACGCTGGCAACTATGATTACATCCCTTCTTTCAAAAAGGGCCATGGTTGCAGAGTGGCGCATCTTATCAATTTCATCGTTTATCGATGAGTCCTTGGCTATGTAGGTGTCTGTTGCTGCCACATAGGCTTCTGGTTGGTAGTAGTCGTAGTAGGAAACAAAGTATTCCA
>NZ_CALGYW010000044.1 GCF_937934665.1 uncultured Anaerococcus sp. | reverse complement strand
AAAAATGATTTTTCGGTCTCGGACCGAACCTAGCGGCCTCCACCACCTCCACCACCAAAGGATCCTCCGCCTCCTCCTACGGATGTTTGGCCTCCGAAGCCAGCGTTAGAAAATCCAGTTGCACTTGCATAAGACTCGTTTATTGAGCTTGAATATGCATTTGCATTGGTGAAGTAGTATGGGTGGTAGATGAAGTAAGGTTCATCTCTGTAGTTTTGATCTACAAAGGTTTTGAAGTTTTCATCAACATTTAAAATGATGGAGTAGAGTAGGTAGTCTTTCCAGTTTTTCATCTCTTCTGGGCTTTTTGTTCCTTCATCTGCATAGTCTTTGAGGTAGGATTTAAAACCTAAGATATTTTTATAAAGATCTAGCCCCTTATCTGTAATTTTTAATTCTGTGCCGGTTTTTTTGCTTCCTAAGAAAGATTTTTCGTGCTCGTAGTCTTTGATATAGCCGTATTTTTTTAGGGCTTCGATAGACTTATCTTCAAGGTCGTCGTAGAGGTTATCAAGGTCATCTGAATTTTTATCTAGATATGATGAAAAGTCCTTATCGGTCATTCTTTGGCCTTTTTTCTCAAGGCTTGCCTGATAAAGCATATCAAATAGACTTTCCTCGACAGGTCCCATATCTTCTGGTTTTGAAAGGATTTTTATGGCTTGGGATTCTAAAAAACCAGGTTCCTTATCTCCCAGGTCGATATGGCCGTCCATGGCCCATTTTAGGATAAAGGCGTTCATATAGGCTGCTCCAAGGTCTAATCCTATGATTGGGATTTGTCCTATAAGGTAGGCTAAATCTTCTATGTGGCCATCATAAGGAAGGCCTCTATAGTATTTATTTTTAAAATCTTTTGGGTGTGGGAGGTCTTTGGCGTTTGCTAGGGTTTTTTCGTCAAAATACAAGGCGGCAGCCCTAACTCCTCCAAATATACCTCCAAGTCCAAGGGCTATGGCAAGTCCTATCAGGATCTTAGCCCATTTTGGCATAGGAATTTTATAGGCCATACCTTCCTTTTCTTCCCACTTTGATCCCTTGACAGCCTTATTGGCATAGTCTTCAAATGACTTATCTTCTTTGTAGGATGTGGCAAAAGTTTCCTTAGGAAATTTGACCATGACTGTTGTGTAGGAGATATCTCCTGTAGAGTTAAGGATGATTTCTCCATTTTCTTCGTGGATGGCACCTTTTAGGCCAAAGGCCCAAAATTTGATGTCGGTAAAAGGCTTAAAGCCCTTAATTTTTATATTTATCTTTTCAGGCTCAGGGGCAAAATTATCTCCCACAAAGGTGAAAAATACCATATCTGCATCATTTAATCCGATTGCTAGAGGATTTATTTTGTAGGTAAGTTTGTAGGTATTGTCTGAATAATTTGATATGCCCCAACAAAGTTCTACTTCATCATCATCCCTTTTTATGACGCCTTTCTTATAGGCTTTTTCCTTAAAGTCTAGGTCAGTATCCCAAGGGTCCCTATTTTCAAAAGTTTTGCCGAAGGCTTCTAGATTAAAGTCTTCGATTTCAAGGCCCCTAAGATTATTAATAGTTTTGTATCTTTCAGTATAATCTGTGTCTGTTTCGTTGATTTTCCAAGTTTCTTCGATGTGGCCTATGCCTTTTTCGTCGATATTTGCTTCTATAGATATTTCCCTAAATTCGTCTGCATAAGAATCTTTTGGGATAAAAATCCCTATAATAATCGCAAGACTAAGTAAAAATTTTTTCATAAATCCTCCTTTTTTATCATTATACAGGATATATTTCTTTGATAAATAATCTTTAATAAATTTTACAAATATTTAATAATGCCCTTAGGCTTATATAAAGTGGTGGTAAGGTCTGTCTATGGGTAAAATAAACTCATAGGAGTTATTATGAATAAAAGTTTTATCAACAAAATTTACGACAAGATTAGTCTAAATCCACCTATGGTTTTGAGTTTGGGTTTTGTTATCCTTATTTTTCTAGGAGGGATTTTACTTTCCCTGCCATTTTTTACCAAAAGTGGGGAGGCGACAGAGCTCATTGATTCATTCTTTGTAGCAGCTAGTGCTTCTTGTGTCACAGGTCTTACTCCTGTTAATACCCTAGAGTATTGGAATACCTACGGCCACGTCCTCCTTATTATCCTAATCCAAATAGGAGGTTTGGGAGTAATGAGTCTTGCCTCTATCATTCCTCTAATTTTAGGGAAAAAAATCGGTATGAAATCCAGGCAAATCCTAAAAGAACAGCTAAATGTAGAAAGCCTTGAGGGTATGATTGTCCTTTTTAAGTATGTTTTAGTATTCACTTTCGGGACAGAAATTCTAGGAGCAATCCTACTTTCTATTAGGTTTATCCCTATGTATGGGGCAGGTACTGGCATTTGGTATGCAGTATTTCACTCAATTTCTGCTTTTTGTAATGCAGGTTTTGATATAATAGGAGATTCTATCTATCCTTTTAGGGACGATATTTTAGTAAACATTACCCTAACTGGATTAGTAATAGTGGGAGGCTTGGGTTTTGTAGTTACAAGCGAGCTTTTTAGGAGAAGGTCTTTTAAGAAACTATCAACTCATTCAAAGCTTGTCCTCATGATGTCAGGTCTACTATTAACTCTTGGTACTTTAATGTTTTTATTTTTGGAAAGTGGGGATGGAGTTTTACAGCACGAGGGAGTAAAGGGTTCAATTTTAGAGTCATTTTTCCAATCAGTTGTAGCAAGAACTGCAGGATTTTATTCGGTAAATCTTGCAAATATAAAAGATTCGACAGCCCTTATGCTTATGGGCCTTATGTTTGTTGGAGGCTCTCCAGGATCTACTGCAGGTGGTATCAAGACAACAACACTTGGAGTACTTTTCCTATCAACCCATTCAGTTGTAAGAGGGGATAGTGAGCCTGTAGTTTTCGGCAGATTTATCGGTACAGATGTATTAAGAAAGGCTTTGGCTATATTTTTGGTGTCTATAACCATTATCCTTTCTGTAAGCTTTGTTTTAACAATAACAGAAAGTGCACCCCTAGTAGATATTTTATATGAAACAGTTTCAGCGCTTGCAACAGTAGGGGCAAGTAAGGGGTTGACCCCAGACTTATCTGCTGTAGGCAAGGTTTTAATTACCTTTTGTATGTACCTAGGTAGGCTTGGACCAATGACCATGGCCTTTGCCTTTGGTATGAAGGCGAAAAAGAGTCTAATTAGGTATCCAGAAAGTTTTATAAGTATAGGTTAAGGAGAAATTATGAAAGAAAAAAATGTATTGGTACTAGGTTTGGGTAGGTTTGGATCTGCTCTTGCCAAGAAATTATTCGAAAAAGACGTAGAAGTTATGGCTGTTGATAGGGACTATACCAAGGTCCAAAAAATGTCAGATTCGGTAACCTACGCTGCCCAAGCTGATATGACAGATGAAGATGCCATGAAAGATCTAGGTATAAAAAACTTTGACATAGCTGTAATTGCTACAGGAAGCAATATTGAAGCATCTATTGAAGCTACCTTGATATGCAAGGATGCAGGAATCACTACTGTTATAGCCAAGGCTACAACAGTCACCCATGAGAGGATTTTGGAAAAAATTGGGGCAGATAAGATTATCTTCCCAGAGCTTGACAGTGGTGAAAGACTTGCCAGGGTAATTTCTGGATCAAATCTTCTTGAATTTATAGAATTTTCTAATGAGTTTTCACTCGCAGAAGTGAGAGTCCACAAGGCTTGGGTTGGCAAGGACCTTATGGAGCTTGACTTTAGAAATAAATATAACCTAAATGTGGTTGCCTTTGAAAGGGGCGGCAAGACTATAATAAATCCAGGTCCTCACACAAAAATAGAGAAAAATGACCTTATAGTTCTCCTGGGTGGAAAAGAAGATGTGGAGAAAATTTCTAACGAAGAATAGCGGGAAAACGACAGGAAAACATAAAAATGTTGAAAAACCAATGAGTAAAAAAAATGGTGAAATAGTTTGCATAAGTTAAAATTTATGTTATAATATAAGCAGCTATCAAATAGCTAGGTTTTTCATTATTAATTCCTTATAGTTTTCCCTAAAGAAAACTAGGACTAACTTATTCTTTTCTATTGGAAGGGAGCCCCTAGGGCTCTTTTTCTATTAAAAAAATAAAAAGGGTAAAGACTTTAGGGAAATATAATGAGAAATATTTATAAAAATAATTTAACAAAAAACGATTTTATGTTATAATTATAAAATAGAGTAGAGGTTAGTATGAATGTATTAATAATTGACGCCCAGGGCGGAGGTCTTGGCAAAGAACTTGTCGGATCTATTAGAGAAAAGCATAAAGACTTAGATATAACTTGTGTGGGGACAAATTCTCACGCTACAAGTGCTATGCTAAAGGCAGGAGCAAATCGTGCTGCCACAGGAGAAAATGCCCTAATAGTAAACTGTCAGAGGGCTGATATTATTATAGGACCTATCGGCATCCTACTTACAAATTCCATGTGTGGGGAAATAACTAGCAAGATGGCTGAAGCCGTTTCCATATCAAAAGCAAAAAGAATTTTGATACCCTTTCTCCATGATGACAATGTAATTGTAGGTGTTAGTGATTATTCTATGAAAAAGTTAATAAGTTTGGCTTTAAAAGAGCTTGAAAAAATCATCTAGGCTAAATTTAAGGCCCACAGGTAGTGGAGTCTGACTGCAGAAGCAGTTTTTATGAAAAGTTTAGTCTTGGTTAACATATATATACTAGGAAGGTATAGAAAACCCCAAGGGATACTTCTATGCCCTTTTTTATTGAAAACTAAAATAGGATTGTATTTAATTAATTAAAAATAAGGAGAAATTATGAGAAAACATATTAAGAAAATATTTGGACTCGCGGCCCTTATCCTTGCCCTTACTGCTTGCTCCAGTGGTTCTGGCGAGAAAAGGGAAAGTAAAGAAGAAGTTAAGACAGAAACTAGTGAGAAGGTAAAATCATACGAAAGATCAAAGGATGAGCTTGTACTAGGTATTGGTTCTGAGCCAGAAAAAGGTTTCAACCCTATTTTTGAATCATCACATTCAAACTCTATGGTCTTTCACTCAGCACTTTTAAAGCGTGATGCCAACCTTCACATAGAAAATGACCTAGCGGAATCTTATGAGATTTCAGAAGATAAAAAAACCTACATAGTAAAATTAAAAGATAAGCTTAAGTTTGCTGATGGGTCTGCTCTAACAGCAGAAGATGTTGCCTTTACCTATAATACAGCCAAGGGAGAGGCTGCAGCAGGTATAAATCTTGAAAGATTTAAGGAGGCTAAGGTTATTGACGAAAAAACTGTAGAGCTCGTCCTAGAAAGGCCTGATATTTCCTTTAC
>NZ_CALGYW010000043.1 GCF_937934665.1 uncultured Anaerococcus sp. | reverse complement strand
ATTTCATAAAAATATCCTCCTTACTGGTTTGTCCAGTAAAGAGGGTACATATCAAATCCTATACAAGGATGGAGGGGGTTTTTATTTGGTAAACTTGCAAAATGTTGGCAAATTATTCTAAATTTAGTAAACTTTATAAAAATCTTTTCTTTATCCTAATAATATAATAAATCAGAGGTACAATAAAGGTGGAGGATTTTATGAAAGCAATACTTACAATTATAGGAAAAGATAGACCAGGTATAATTTACCAAGTTTCAGAAGTTTTATATAAGTACAATATTAATATTTTGGATATGAGCCAAACCATCATGGAAGATAAATTTGTAGCCATGATCAATATTGACTTAGCAAAGGCAAAGGCAGAATTTGATGAAATAACAGAAAGTTTTGATAAGCTATCAAAAGAAACCAAACTAGAAATTAGAATTCAAAACGAAGAAGTTTTTGATGTAATGCATAGGATATAAGATGGATAAGGCAAATATATTAGAAACAATAAAAATGCTCGATGAGGAAAATCTAGATATCAGAACCCTAACCATGGGCATAAGTCTTCTAGACTGTATTGACCCAGACTATAAAAAGGCTTGTGATAAAATATATAACAAGCTAATTAGGGAGAGTAAGGATTTTCTAAAAGTATCAAAGGAAATTTCACAAATATATGGGGTACCTATCGTAAATAATAGGATATCGGTAACTCCTATTTCCCTAATAGCAGCAGCTACAGACCTTGACGACTACACACCTTTTGCCAAAACCCTAGATAGGGCAGCCAAAGACATAGGAGTTGACTTTATAGGTGGTTTTTCTGCCCTAGTTGAAAAGGGAATGACCCCAGCAGATGAGATTTTAATCAAATCAATCCCAAGGGCCCTAGCTGAGACAGATTTGGTTTGTGCTTCAATTAATATTGGATCAACCAAGGCTGGGATAAATATGGATGCAGCAGGCCTTTGTGGCGAAACCATAAAGAATCTGGCGGCAAATACTGACAATGCCTTTGGTTGTGCCAAGCTTGTTGTCTTTGCTAATGCTGTAGAGGACAATCCCTTCATGGCAGGAGCCTTCCACGGAGTAGGGGAAGCTGATACAGTTATAAGCGTGGGTATATCTGGGCCAGGAGTAGTTAAAGCAGCAATTTCTGGCAAAGAAAACCTAAAGATAAATGAAATTTATGAGATAATCAAGAAAACTGCCTTTAAAATCACAAGGATGGGCGAGTTAGTTTGTAAGGAAGTTTGTAGCAAGCTTGATAAAAATTTTGGTATAGTTGACCTTTCCTTGGCACCAACACCTGCCATTGGCGATTCTGTTGGTAGGATTTTACAAGAAATCGGCATAGATAAGGTAGGAGGCCACGGAACAATAGCAGCCCTAGCCATGCTAAATGATGCAGTAAAAAAGGGTGGAATAATGGCAAGTTCAAGAGTTGGCGGACTTTCAGGTGCCTTTATCCCAGTTAGTGAAGATGAAGCTATGATAGAAGCTGCTGGCAAGGGCTGGATAAGTTTTGATAAGCTAGAAGCTATGACCTGTGTTTGCTCAGTTGGTCTAGATATGATAGCCATCCCTGGAAAAACAACAGCGGCAAGTATTGCTGCTATGATAGCAGATGAAGCAGCCCTAGGAGTTATAAATAACAAGACTACAGCGGTAAGGATTATTCCAGTACCTGGTAAGGATGTGGGTGATGAGGTTGAATTTGGAGGCCTTTTGGGCTACGCTCCAATAATAAATGTAGGCCAGTCAGATTCGAGTATCATGATAGGAAGGGGAGGATTTATTCCAGCCCCAGTACATTCTTTTAAAAATTAGGAGGGAAAATGACAGATAAAAATCCAATAGTAACCTTCATAATGGAAAATGGAGATGAATTTAAGGCGGAACTCTATCCAGAAATAGCTCCAAATACAGTATCTAATTTTATATCCTTAATAGAAGATGGCTTTTATGACGGCCTAATCTTCCATAGGGTTATAAAAAACTTTATGATCCAAGGAGGAGACCCACAAGGAACAGGCATGGGCGGTCCAGGCTATTCAATCAAGGGTGAATTTAACCACAACGGTTTTAAAAATGATTTGAAACACGAAAGGGGAGTCCTTTCAATGGCAAGGTCTTTCATGCCAGATTCTGCAGGCAGCCAATTTTTCATAATGCACAAAGACAGCCCACACCTAGACGGCGAATACGCTGGATTCGGCAAGGTAATAGAAGGAATAGAAATAATCGATAAAATAGCAGAAATAAAAACAAACAGGTCTGACAAACCAAAAAAAGACCAAAAAATAGAAAAGATTACAGTAGAAACTTTTGGCGTAGAATACCCAGAAGTTGAAAAAATGTAAGAATAAAAGACTATGGACAAAAAATCCATAGTCTTTTACTTTGCTTATAAATTTGCTTTGTTTTATATTGTAATTAGCATTTGCCTTTGATTTTTAAACTTAATTTGCTTTGGCTTACAAATTAAGTCACCAACGTTCACCCTCATCATAAAGCTCTAGGAGTTCTTCTAGGATTTCTATTTTTCTTTTTTTGATTTTGCCTTCGTCGGTGTCGCGTCTTAGCATTCTTGGGTTCATGATTTCTACCTCTTCGATATTTGGGGTGTAGGATGAAACTTTATCGGTGATGGATTCGTAGGATTTGTGTTCGGCGAGGGCTACGTGGTGGGAATTAAAGACTAGGGTGTAGCCTGCTATACCAGTTTTTGCCTGGTAAGGTTTGGAGATGCCTCCGTCTATGACGTAGAGTTTACCGTTTGCCTTGATAGGGCTTTCTCCTGTTTTTGTGATTACTGGCACGTGGCCGTTTACAACTCTTCGTCTATTACCTTCTACCTTAAATTCGTCTAGGATTTTATCTACTATTTCTTCTTTTTCGCAAAGGTCGTAGTATGGATTTGAGTGTTCTTTTCTTAATTTTTTGTCATCTACAAAGATATTTTCAAAATAAGAGTATTGGCTTTTGCCAAAGATTGGTGAATACCTGCCACTTATGAGGTACCACATTAGGTCTTTGGCCTTGAGGTTATTGGTATAGTAGGCGTCTCTTGCTATTTTTTCAAAATAATCCATGAGGGATTTGCCCTTATAGGTCACTCCGTCAAGGTCTACTTCTTGTAAGTCACCATCTTCTGTTAGGGGTATGCAACCATGGAAGAGGAGGGAGCCGTTTTCAACCTTGTACATGGATCCGTTTTTGTAGAGAAAGTCCATGTGCTTATTTAGTTTTTCATTTTTAATGAAGTCCTGTTCTAAGACGTGGATGACGTTTTTCTCCTCTGCTGTAAGCTTAGAAGGATTTTTTGGATCTATGGTTGGGAAGTTTGTATCCTTAAGCTTCGCTCCCTTGTAGGTCATTTTTTCAAAATCGATGAATTTTAAGGCGTTTCTGTCATCCATTTTTAAGTCCGGATTTCTTTCGATTAGGGCAGAGTCTAGCTTATACCTTATTATGGATATTGCCTTGTGCATTTTAGCTGCAGCATCTGTAGTTATATTGTCATAGGTATTATCATCATAAATTCTTGGGGCAAAATAGGTGCATGGGTCATCACCGTAGGTTGCCATGGCAAATTCAAAGAGGATTCTTAGGTTTATACCATAACCATCTTCGAGCATGTCGAAGTTGTTGTATTTGATGGCATCAGCTACGCAAGCTGCGATAAGGGCGGTGTTGCCAGAGCAGGCTCCCATCCAAGCTACGTCGTGGTTGCCCCATTGGAAGTCCACATTTGGAAAGGTTAAGAGTTCATCCATTATTATGTGAGGGGATGGGCCCCTGTCGTAGATATCTCCTACTATGTGGAGTTTATCTACAGATATCCTTTGGATAAGGGTGCAGATTACCTTGATAAAATCAAAGGCTACTTCGTATCTTACGATATTTTCTACTAAGGATTCGTAGTAGGCTCTTTTGTTATATTCGGAGTCGTTGGTATATAAGAGTTCATCTAAGATTAGACTGTATTTTTGTGGGAATTTTCTTTTGATATAGGCTTTGGGATACTTGGTTGATACGAACTTTAAGAGGTTTATTAGCCTGTGGATGGTGATGGTGAGGTAGTCTTTTGTAATCTTACCCTCTGTTTTTAAACTTTTATAAACCAAATCTCGGTCATAGATTAGTTGGGCTAGGGCATCTTGGTCCTTTTTTTCTAGGGTATCTCCAAAAAATTTTTGGATCTTATCCCTAATATTACCTGAGGCAGACCTTAGTAAATGCAAAAAGGCATCGCTTTCCCCGTGGATATCAGAAAAGAAATATTCGGTGCCCTTAGGTAGCCTTTGCTGAGCGTTTAAGAGAATTAGTTCGTCTTTGATTGAGTTTTTGTCTGGATAGAGACTTTTGATGATGCTTTGGTAGGTTTTATCCATATCTTCTCCTTTTTTTGGTTTTTAAAAGGGCTGGCCCTTAAGACTATCTCGCCTTAAGAGCGCACAGCCCCTCAGTTGTCATCTTTTACAAAGTTTTTCTTTGTATAGATTTTTTCTTCTTCTTTCTTTTTGATTTCATCTGCTAGGTCAGGATCGTAGGTCTTATCCTTACTTCCCTTATCTTCTACAACCTTGTTTATATTTTTCTTAGCCTCTTCTACGTCCTTTAGCGTAGTAGGGGTATTGGTTTTTAACTTTGCTTCTGCTTCTTTCGCGGCAAGGGTAGTTTCCTCATCCTTTTTAGCAGTGTCTTCAATCTTACTAGTTTCTTTACTATCTTTTTTGCTATTTTTGTTATTTATTAGCTTATTTCTTTCTTCTGTAAGGTCAGTGTCTTTAGCTTCTGTGCTAAGGTCTGTATCTTCCTTTATAAGTTGGCTTGTTCTTATAACTGTCTTGCCATCAATTGTGGTGTCGTCTTTTTTAAGGATATTTACCTCATCCTTATCGTCCTTAGCTTCCCCAAAGTCAAGTCTTATAGGACTTTCACTATCTTCTTTTTCGCTTACATTTGTCTTAACTTCGACATATTCGGTCTTTTTTTCTGGAATATTTGTGTTGTAAACACCCTTAAAGTTTGCTATAAGGCCTATTAGTGAATTTATTACTAAAAGACCACTGAAGGCTATTAGGATATATAGAAGCTTTTCCCTAAAGTAGAAATAAAGAAAAGCATCTATAGCCAAAAATACTAGGCCAAAAAATACATTTGCGAGATGGCCCTTACCGTTTTCGCCTGCCTTGAATATATTTCTGCTAATGGCAGTGTTTATAACAAAGGCTAGGATAAGTATGGCTAGGACTAGGGGTTTTAGTATCCCTCTGCCTATATTATTTATCCCTATTAGGTCAAAACTTGCTAGAAATAGGTTGGTATCAACAAAGATTACAAAACCAATAGACAAAAGCAAAAGAATGCTTATTATCGATCTAAATAATCCTGTGATTATGCTAAAAAATTTTATAAAGTCTTTCATAAGTCCTCCATTATATCCATTATATCACAAAATTAGAATTGTTTATATATTAAATAATTGTATAGTGAAAATAAGTAAAAAGCAAGACTCTAAGTTATATATAGAAAGATTTTTTTAAGATTTATTTTCAAAGGTTTTCTTTCTTGATTTTCATGGGGGTTGAGCGCAATAAATTTTTGCTAAAAACTATTATAAGTATTGACAAATACTAATTATCTTATATCATAATTAGATAGCATGAAAAAATGTAAGAGAAAAACAAGTAGAATAGGGGAAAATTCTCGATAAATACCTTGAAGGTTGATTGTTGTAAGAGTATAATATACAATTGCTAGAAATCTATTTATCGAGATTTTTTTATCTCAAGAAGACAAAGATTATTTGTCCTATTTTTGCAAAGAGTAAGGAGTAAGAATGGCCCAATATCATAAAAAATATTATGGGAAAACTGAGAGAATGTCATTTTCAAAGTTTCCTGAAGTCTTAGATTTACCAAATTTATTAAAAGTTCAAAAAGACTCATATGAGTGGTTTATAAAAGAAGGTTTGGGAGAAATCCTTGAAGATATTTCCCCAATCGAAGATTATAATGGCAAGCTAAGCCTAGAATTTACAGGCTTTGAGTTTGATGAAGAACCTAAATATAGCCTTAAAGAAGCGAAATATAAAGACCTAACCTATGCTAGAGACCTAAAGGTGATGGCTATATTGTTTAATAAAGAAACTGGTGAGATCAAAAGACAAGAAGTTTTCATGGGGGATTTCCCAATGATGACTGATTCTGCAACCTTTGTTATAAATGGTGCGGAAAGAGTTATAGTAAGCCAGCTTGTAAGATCTCCAGGTGTTTACTATGCAGAAGAAACAGACAAGAGCGGGGATAAGCAATACTCATCTACAGTTATACCAAATAGGGGAGCTTGGATAGAGTTTGATACAGATGCAAGTCATACCGTAAACGTAAGACTTGATAGGACTAGAAAGCTTCCAGCTACTACATTAGTACGTGCGCTTTTGTTTGATACAGATGAAGAGATTATAGAGGCTCTTGGTGATACCAAGCACTTAAGAAATACCCTTGAAAAGGAAAATTCTGAAAATAGTGAAGAAGCCCTTATAGAAATATATAGAAAATTAAAACCAGGTGACCCAGCGTCAGTAGAATCAGCTACTACCCTTATAAATAATCTCCTATTTGACGATAGAAGATATGATTTAGCTAGGGTTGGTAGGTATAAATACAACCTAAAACTAGCCCTTGCCCCAAGAATAATAGGGGAAGTAGCAGCAAGTGATGTAATAGATTCTGAAACTGGAGAAATCTTTGTTAAAGAAGGAGAAGTTATTAGCGAAGAGACTGCTATCGCTATAGAAAACTCAGGTCTCGTTTCAGTTTATATAAAGAAAGTTAATGCTGATAACGAAGAGCAAGTACTTAAGATAGTAGGTAACAATTTCGTTGACATCCATGCCTTTGAAAGACTAGAAAGTCTTGACATAGACTTTGATGACTTTAGCGAAAAAGTTTACTACCCAGTTATGACTGAAATCATCGAAGAAGCCGAAGATGACGAAGAGCTTAAAAAGATGATGCAAAGAAGAAAAAAAGAACTTTCTCCAAAAAATATAACCAAGGCAGACATACTTGCAGTTGTAAACTACCAATTTAACCTCTTTGAAGGTGTTGGTGAAACTGACGATATCGACCACTTAGGCAACCGTCGTGTAAGAGGAGTTGGAGAACTTCTTCAAAACCAATTTAGGGTAGGTCTTGCTAGGATGGAAAGAGTTGTTCGTGAAAGAATGACAACCCAAGATCCTGATATAGCAACACCACAAGGCCTAATCAATATCAAGCCAGTAACAGCTGTTATTAAAGAATTCTTTGGTTCATCCCAATTATCACAATTTATGGACCAAACCAACCCAATGAGTGAGCTTACTCACAAGAGAAGACTCTCAGCCCTAGGACCTGGTGGTCTTTCAAGAGATAGGGCAGGTGTAGAAGTAAGAGACGTTCACGATTCTCACTACGGTAGAATTTGTCCAATAGAGACACCAGAAGGACCAAACATCGGTCTTATCACATCACTTACAACCTATGCTAGAGTTAACAAGTACGGCTTTATCGAAACCCCATATAGAGTTGTTAAAGAAGGTGGGGTAGTTTCTGACGAAATCGACTACCTAACAGCAGATGTTGAAGATAACTTTATCATAGCCCAAGCCAACGAGCCACTTGATGAAAACAGTAGATTTGTAAATGAAAGAGTATCTGGTCGTGGTTTTAGGGGTGAAAATGATATTTACCCAAGAGATGACATACAGTACATGGACGTATCTCCTCAACAGATCGTATCTGTAGGAGCTTCTCTAATACCATTCCTTGAAAACGACGACTCAACCAGAGCACTTATGGGTGCTAACATGCAGCGTCAGGCAGTTCCACTTATCAAATCAGCTGCACCTATAGTTGCAACAGGTATGGAGCACAGAGCTGCAAAAGACTCAGGTGTATGTGTAGTTTCAAAAACAGACGGTAAAGTAGTTTACGTTTCAGCTGATAAGATAAAGGTAAAACCAACAGACGGTGACGTAATAACTTACGACCTTCTTAAATTTGAAAGAGCTAACCAAGGTACAACTATAAACCAAAGAACAATCGTAAAATTAGATGAAGAGGTTAAAGCTGGCCAAGTTTTAGCAGACGGACCATCTACAGACAATGGAGAGCTTGCTCTTGGTAAAAATATCCTAATAGCCTTTACAACTTGGGAAGGATACAACTTCGAGGATGCTATGCTCCTTAATGAAGAGCTAGTAATAAATGACGTTTTAACATCAGTTCACATAGAAGAGCACGAGTGTGAAGCAAGGGAAACCAAGCTTGGTGCAGAAGAGATAACCAAGGACATACCAAATGTCGGCGACGATATGAAAAAAGATCTTGACGAAAATGGTGTTATTAGAATCGGTGCAGAAGTAACAAGCGGAGATATCCTAGTAGGTAAGGTATCTCCAAAGGGAGAAACTGAACTATCACCAGAAGAAAGACTTCTACGTGCAATCTTCGGTGAAAAAGCAAGAGAAGTTAGAGATACATCCCTAAAGGTACCTCACGGTGAAAAGGGAATCGTAGTTGATGTTAAAGAATACAACAAAAAAGATGGAGACGAACTAGCTCCAGGTGTAAATAAAGTAATAAGAGTTTATGTAGCTACCAAGAGAAAGATCATGGTAGGAGATAAGATGTGTGGTCGTCACGGTAACAAGGGTGTTGTTTCAAGGATTCTTCCAAGAGAAGATATGCCATTTTTACCAGACGGAACCCCTATCCAAATCTGCCTAAACCCACTAGGTATCCCATCTCGTATGAACCTTGGTCAGGTACTTGAAGTTCATATGGGTCTTGCAGCAAGGACACTTGGCTGGAAGATAGCAACACCAGTATTTGATGGTGCTATGGATACAGAAATAGAAGATGTCCTAGAAGAAGCTAAAAAAGTAGCTCCTTTCGTAAATAAAACAGGTAAGATTAAGCTTCGTGACGGTAGAACAGGCCTTCCTTTTGAAAACCCAGTAACAGTAGGCGTTATGTACATGCTTAAGCTTCACCATATGGTAGAAGAGAAAATCCACGCTAGATCAATTGGACCATACTCACTTGTAACCCAACAACCACTTGGTGGTAAGGCACAATTTGGTGGCCAAAGATTTGGTGAGATGGAGGTATGGGCCCTAGAGGCCTACGGCGCAAGCCACACATTACAAGAAATCCTAACTGTAAAAAGTGATGACGTTACAGGTAGGGTTAAGACCTATGAATCAATAGTAAAGGGCGAAAATATTCCTGAGCCAGGTACACCTGAATCATTCAAAGTTTTAGTAAAAGAGCTTCAATCACTGGCTCTAGACGTGGAACTTCTAGATGAAGAGGGAGATGTAATTGAGCTTAAGGAAAATATCGACGAACAAGATAGGTTCTCTCAAGTAGAAAAGATAGACGCGTCAAAGATTAGAAACCAAAGCAAGTTACTAGCAAAAGCTAATGCCCCTAAAAAAGAAAAAGAGGCAGAAGGTAGCGAAGCTTAGGAGAAGGGAAGTTTATGAGCGAATTAAATCAATTTTATGGGATGAGGGTGAAAGTTGCATCCCCAGAAAAAATACGAAGCTGGTCTCATGGCGAGGTTAAAAAACCTGAAACTATAAACTATAGGACCCTTAAACCTGAAAAAGACGGCCTTTTCTGCGAAAAGATATTTGGCCCAACTAAGGACTATGAATGTTCTTGTGGTAAGTACAAGAGAATGAGATATAAGGGTGTAGTTTGTGAAAAATGTGGAGTAGAAGTAACCAAGTCTAAGGTTAGACGTGAGAGAATGGGTCATATCGAACTTGCAGCCCCAGTTTCTCACATTTGGTTCTTTAAAGGAATCCCATCAAAGATGGGACTCTTACTTGACATGAGCCCAAGAGTACTAGAGAAAATTCTTTACTTTGCATCTTATGTAGTAATAAATCCTGGTTCAACAGACCTTGCAGTTAAGCAAGAAATCTCAGAAACAGAATACCAAGATATCCTAGAAGAATATCCGGATGATACAGAATTTAAAGCAGCTATGGGAGCTGAAGCTGTAAAGGAACTTCTTCTCAACATAGACCTAGAAAAAGAATACGAACTCCTACTAAAAGAGCTTGATGAATCTTCCAACCAAAAAAAGGTAAGAGTATCAAGAAGACTTGAAGTAGTAGATGCCTTTTTAACAAGTGGCAACAAACCAGAATGGATGATCCTAGATGTACTTCCAGTAATGCCACCAGAGTTAAGACCAATGGTTCAACTTGAAGGTGGTAGGTTTGCAACTTCTGACCTAAATGACCTATACAGGAGAGTTATCAACAGAAATAACAGACTAAAAAGACTTCTAGATATAGGGGCTCCAGAAATCATCGTAAGAAACGAAAAAAGAATGCTCCAAGAAGCAGTCGACGCCCTAATAGACAACGGTCGTAGGGGAAGAGCTGTAACAGGTGCATCAAATAGAAACATGAAATCTCTATCAGACCTTCTAAAAGGTAAGAGCGGTAGATTTAGACAAAACCTTCTAGGTAAGAGGGTTGACTACTCAGGCCGTTCTGTAATCGTAGTTGGTCCAGACCTTAAATTTAACCAATGTGGTCTGCCACAAGAGATGGCCCTAGAGTTATTTAAACCATTTATCATGAATAAGGTTGTAGAAAAAGAAATGGCTCACAACCTAAAAACTGCCAAGAAAATGGTAGAAAAAAAAGACCCAAGAGTTTATGAAGTCCTAGAAGAGGTAATCAAGGACCACCCAGTTTTACTAAACCGTGCTCCTACTCTTCACAGGCTAGGTATCCAAGCTTTTGAACCAACCCTTGTAGAAGGTAAGGCAATAAAGCTTCACCCACTAGCTTGTAACGCCTTTAACGCCGACTTCGATGGTGACCAGATGGCTATCCACTTACCACTATCAAACGAAGCACAAATAGAGGCAAGACTTCTAATGATGTCAACCAATAACATCCTTGGACTAAAAGACGGTAAGCCAATAACAACCCCATCTCAGGATATGGTGCTTGGTGCCTACTACCTAACAACAATCAAGGAAGGCGCTAAGGGCGAAGGAATGGTATTTGAATCAACCAACGAGATGAAAAAAGCTCTAGTAGGAGGCTTAGTAGAATACCAAACTAAAATAGGTGTTAGGGTTAAAAAAGATGATATGGATCCAGGAAAGATTGTAGAATCTTCTGTAGGTAGGTTTATCTATAACGAAGGTATTCCACAAGATCTTGGCTATGTAAATAGAAAAGAAGACCCATACTCACTTGAAGTAGATACCCTAGTTGATTCTGGTACCCTAAAAGACATAATCGATAAGTGCTTTAGAAAACACGGCAACATCAAAACTGCAGAAGTACTTGACTACATCAAGCACATAGGTTATAAGTACTCAACCCTATCAGGTCTAACTGTATCAATGGATGACGTAAAGATCCCAGCAGAAAAATGGGACCTAATAGATGAGGCAGATGCTGCAGTAGATAAGTACGACAAACTTTATAGACGTGGTCTAATAACCGACCAAGAAAGATACGAAAAAGTAATCGAAATCTGGCAAGAAACTACAAACAAGGTAACAGATGCACTTCTTGCAGACCTTAAAGATGATAACAACATCAAGATCTTTGCGGACTCTGGTGCCCGTGGTTCTACCAACCAGATTAGACAGCTAGGCGCTATGCGTGGACTTATGAGTCAGGCCGATGGTAAGATTATCGAGATTCCAATCAAGGCTAACTTTAGAGAAGGTCTATCTGTACAAGAGTACTTTATCTCAACCCACGGTTCTCGTAAGGGTCTAACAGATACAGCCCTAAGAACTGCCGATTCAGGTTACCTAACACGTAGGATGGTAGATATATCCCAAGACGTAATAGTAACAGAAGATGACTGTCATTCAGATGGTTATGTACTAGCCCACGAATTTAAAGACGGCAACGAGCTTATAGAAGACTTGAGAACAAGGATTATAGGCCGTACATCCTTTGAAGATATCAAAGATGAATCAGGCGAAATCATTGTCCACAAAGACGAAGTAATAGATGAAGACTTGGCTGATAAGATAGTAGCAGCTGGTATTAAGGAAGTAAAATTAAGGTCAGTACTAGAATGTAAGGCCAAACAAGGTGTATGTGCTAAATGCTACGGTAGAAACCTTGCAACAGGCAAACACGTAAACATGGGAGAAGCAGTAGGTATCATCGCAGCCCAATCAATCGGTGAGCCAGGTACTCAGCTAACCATGAGGACCTTCCACTCCGGTGGTATCGCTGGCGTTGGAATTACCCAAGGTCTTCCAAGGGTTGAGGAGCTTTTTGAAGCTCGTAAACCAAAGGGACTTGCCTTTATCGCAGCCAACTCCGGTACAGTATCCCTTATCCAAAATGATAAGAAAACTGACGTTGAAATAACAAACGCTGACGGCACAAGCAAGAAATACAATATTCCATTTGGATCAAGAATCCTAGTAAAAGATGGTGAAGAAGTAGAAATCGGCGCTCAACTAACCGAAGGTTCTCTAGATCCACATGACGTACTAAATGTCTTAGGCAAGGTTGGAGTTCAAGATTATATCACTAAGGAAGTCCAAAAAGTATACAGACAACAAGGTGTAGAAATCGACGATAGACATATAGAAGTTATAGCTCGTCAGATGCTAAAGAAAGTTAAAATCTTAGACTCAGGCGATACAGAATTCCTACCAGAAAGCTTACAAGATAGACGTGATGTAGACCTTGTAAACGAAAAAATGGAAGAAGCTGGCAAGAGAAAAGCAGTCTACGAACAAGAACTTCTTGGTATCACCAAGGCAAGTCTTGCAACAGATTCATGGCTATCAGCCGCATCCTTCCAAGAGACAACCAGAGTTCTTACAGATGCATCAATCAAGGGCAAGGTTGACGACCTAAGAGGTCTAAAAGAAAATATCATCATCGGTAAGCTAATTCCAGCGGGTACTGGTCTAAAATACTACAACGACGTAGAAATCGACTATGAAACCAAAGAATTAGAAGATGAACAAATAAAGGAAAACATCGAATCAATCGAGGAAGCTGAAACAGAAGAAGTATAAGAAAGGGGGCGGAATGCCCCTTTTCTAAAAAATTGAGAGGTTACATATGAAAAAAGTACTATTTTACCTTATGCAAGGAGAAAAAATGTGTGCTATGCACGCACTTATGAACGCAAATCAAATCATCGAAAATGGCGGAGAGGCCAAGATAATATTTGAAGGACAATCTGTAAAACTCCCTTTCATATTAAAAGAAGAAGGAAATCCTCTTTATAAAAAACTTACAGAAAATGGAAGCATTGTTGGAGTATGCAAGGCTTGTTCGAAAATGCTAGAAGTCTATGAAATAAATAAAAACCTAGGACTAAAGTTCTTAGACGACATGGATGGTCATGCTGGAATGAATTCATATCTAGATCAAGGCTATCAAGTCATAGAATTTTAATAATTTTAAAAGACCCAAAGGGTCTTTTTCTTTTATAAAATTTATTGGAGTGATACAGGTTTAAATAAAAAATTATAGAGCTTTAGACCTTCTTTCTCCACAACCGTAAAAGTTAGAAATTATAGATTTTAGCTCAGTAGAGTATAATATTAAGAAAATATGAATTGGATGGGAGTCGAACTATGAAATTTAAAGCGGAAAAATTTAAAATCAAAGATGGCAGGATGTGCGAAATTCGTGAAATCCATATTAATGATGCAAAAGATATGGCAGAATATCTCAAAATTGTTAATGGAGAATCTGATTTTATGAATTCTTATCCACAAGAAATAAATCTGTCTGTCGAAGAAGAAGAAAAAATGATAAAAGGTTTTAATAAGTCAGATACTACCCTAATGCTAGTTGTAGAAATGGATGGAAGGATTATTGCCAGCGGCACTATTATACGATTAGGAAAAATTAAAATGCACCATAGGGGAAACGTAGCGATCGCAGTGCTTAAAGAATTTTGGAATCTAGGAATTGGGAAAAAGATTCTTATTTGTCTTGAAGGTTTTGCTAAGGATTTGGGCCTTTCCCAGATAGAATTAGATTATTATTCAGGAAATAAAAGAGCCAGGGCACTTTATGATAAAATTGGATTTATTGAGACAGGGAAAACTCCAAATGCCATTATCCTAAAGGATGGGAGAGGATACGATAGTATAAAAATGGTGAAGGGTATTTAAAAAGTATTGGTTTTAATTTTTGTTTTCTTAGTAATAATTCAAGCATTGTCAAAGTTAATTAAGGTGAATTCTCCACCTATCATCATATGAAAATATTTTTAAGAGTTTAAGTTTGTAGTGTAAGCTTGAATTATATAGAAAAGAATTGACGTAAAGATACATAGAATAATTTAAAAAGGATTTGAAAATGTTGAAGACGTAGAAAACTCCTACACCATATTGTAAATACTGAAATGGCCAGAGGCTTCTCGAGTCCTCATGATCCGACGGGCTTGACGCTCGAAGCATGCATGGTAATTATTACAGTTTTTCTAAGTTTTACACTTATATCTGTAAGAAATTATATGAATACTTTGTAGTTTTGTTTGATTAAGAATACTAGTATCCTACAAAGACATAAAGGATTTAAAAGCTCTATAAAAGGCATAAATGAAAGGTTGAAGCTTAACAAATCTAGGTATATTTGAATAAAATGGGGTAAAAAATACCCAATGTGTGTAAGATCTTGGAAAACAAGTAGACAAATTTCAAGATATTTTAAATATCCAGAAGCTAGTAGAAATCTAATATGTACGGACTTATAGGATACCTGGCTTGAATCAATTCTTAACCCAATAATAAATATTTTTTGAAGGGTGATTTATTCAAGCTTAAATTATTAAGAAATCAGCAGCAATTTTCATGAAAGTTTATTATTGGTGATAAATTAAGGCAAGTTCTAATCTTTAGGAATGGATAAAGATTAATAAAAAAAAGTATCAACCCTTACCCTTGTGTTAGGATTTAGGTTGATACACAAAATTATTTATCGACACATCTCGCACTGGGATTAGCTTTCTTGACTTAGCTGGTTAGCCAATGGAGGGAGTATTAATAAGCCGAATAGGTAGCTTTATTATTCTTTGATAATATTTTAAAGTTTTGTAATAGTCACTTTTTCCTATTTAAGACTTGATTCCACAAACCAAATTTGTTTGTTGTAGTCCTCTATATAATCTTCCATAGCATTAGCTACAGGGAAATTATCAGCTTCATTTGCTTCTTTTCTAATCTCTAGAGCCAATTCTTTTTGAAGTTTTAAGTCAGAAAGGACTATTTCTAATGCTTCATTAATAGATACTTCTCTAGAATCTTCAATCTCTTTGATTGTAGAAATTTCTAAATATTCTTTTATATTAGCAACTGGGAATTCTCCAGACATTCTGATAAGCTCAGCAACTTCATCAAGTCTATCACTAGCCTTATCATATTCAGCTTCAAGGTACTCATGTAAAGCTACAAATTGACTGCCTACTACATTCCAATGTAGGTTATGGAATTTTATATCCATTACTGCAAGATTTGCAAGATATTTGTTTAAATTTGTCATTTCTTCCTCCTAATTTAAAATGATTCTAATTGTCATTAACATTATACATAAGGATAAAAATAAGTCAAGTTTATATTATTGTATAAATTTACTAGCACAATATTTACAATTTTATACTAATATATATTTTAGAAAATTCTATCAAGATATCACTGATATCAATAAGGACTTATCTTAAAAGTCTTAAGGATAGGTATAAGTCTAATAGAAGATTTCTAATTAGAGGAGATCATAATTTAACAATCTCTGCCAACCTCTTCCTTTAGTCCACCTAATAAATTACTTGATATAAGCCTGTTATGAATTAGGTCAGATGCTTAATATGTAAATACGTCTTCAAATCCACCATCTAGGTGTCTATAAAATTTTAAATTTCTTTTCTTTTTCATATTTTCAGAATATTTATTTTTTAATATTATTATCAAGATGATCTCGAATTTTAAATATCACCTTGGTATCAGTTTAAAATTCTTCGATAATCTTATTTGCTATCTTTAAATAACTGTCTTAAGAATTTACCACTCATTTTTAACCTTTGCTTTGATTAAATTTGAATACCTTATATATCTAATCTAAATGGGTCAATCGTTTCTCATAGTTGTTTTACACTTTAAACATAGTACCAGCTAGGTTTTAAATGACCTAATTCTCTATATATAATTATACGTATTTTATCCAAGGTTTATACAAGAAATTATTATAAATAATTTACAAAAAAAGACCCGGCCAGGGTCTTTTCTCATTTGCTCATTTTCTTACTTAGTCAAAAAATCATTAGCTTGTCTAAGTTTTTCTATTATTTCAAGGCTTTGTGGGCAGATGTTTTCGCATTTGCCGCATTCTATGCAGGCTTTTGGATTTACTCCGTCTTTTAGATAGTCTTCATAGGCTTTTTTAGATTTTTCCTCTTCATCATAAAGATAAGCGTTGTTCCACATAGAAAATACCTTTGGAATGTTGATTTCAACAGTACATGGCAGGCAGTATTCGCAGGCTGTGCAGGCGATTTTTTCTCTTGATTTATAGATTGATCTAGCTTTATCGTAAAAGTCCTTATCATCTTTATCAAGGTCTCCTGGCTCAACTTCGCTTGCTATCTCTAGATTTTCCCTAACTTGGTCTATATCGTTCATTCCTGATAGGACTGTCATGACATTGTCTAAAGAAAGTGGGAATTTTAGGGCCATTTGAGCAGGTGATAGGTTTTTATCATCCATCAAATCAAGGACTTCTTGAGGAGGATTTGCAAGTCTGCCGCCCTTGACAGGTTCCATTATTACAACAGGGATACCCATTTTTTTGGCTAAATTGTAGCCTTTCATGCCAGCTTGTAGGTTAATATCTAGGTAATTTAGCTGGATTTGGCAAAAATCCCAGTCATAGGCCTTTATTATTTCTTCGAAAGCTTCGTATTCATCGTGGAAGGAAAAGCCGATATTTTTTACAAGTCCCTTTTCCTTTAGCTCATTTACAAAGTCAAAGACACCAAGGTCTACCATTTCTCTAAATCTTTTGATATCAAGGGAGTGAAGGAGGTAGAAGTCTAGGTGGTCGGTTCTTAAGTTTTCTAATTGTTCATTAAAAATCTTATAGAAATCGTCCTTTTCTTTTACCAGCCAACATGGAAGTTTTGTAGCAAGGTAGATTTCATCCCTCAAATTATTTTCTTCCAAAAATTCTCCGACAAATTTCTCGCTCATTTTTTCATGGTAAGGGTAGGCTGTATCAATATATGTAAGTCCCTTTTCTATAGCCTCTTTTATAATTTTTGATGATTCTTTTTTATCAATCTGACTTGGTTCTTCATCAATTGTCTTAAATCTCATGCAACCAAAGCCAAGTCTTGAAATTTTTTCGTCTTTAAAATCAAAATATTTCATATCTAATCCTTTCTTTCTTCTTATACTATTGTATCATAAATTGAAAAGTTTGTTACAAAAATAGCTTGAAATTTGGTATAGTAATATAAAGGAGAAATTATGAAAGAAAAAATATCGTTTAAAGCTTTACCCGCCTTTATTGTTTTGGGAATTATTACGGGTTTATTAATTGGAATTTTTAAAAAGTTAATTGGCCTAACATCAGCTTTTACGGAAGGGTTTTTAACATCTTCCGAAAGCTTTGATAAAATTATCTTTATGGTTCTTATAATTGGTATAGGACTTCTTACATATTTTATCTTGAAAAAAGATAAAAATACCAAGGGGTCTGGCATCCCTGTTGTGACTGGGATGATGGAGGGGACTATAGAAGTTAATAGCGAAAAGACCATTATCGGTAAATTTATCGCTTCTGTCCTCACCATAGGATCTGGCCTTACAGTAGGTAGGGAGGGCCCATCAGTCCACCTAGGTGGTCTTGCAGGGGACATAGTAGGTAAATTTTTCCCTAAAGTCGATAGGAATTTATTTATAGGATCTGCTGCTTCATCAGGTTTTGCAGTTGCCTTTAATGCCCCAGTGGCGTCAATAATTTTTGCTGTTGAGGAAATTTTTAGGACCCATAACATAAATACTTTTTTATCCTCAGCTCTTACAATTATCTCAGCTACAGTTACAAGTGGACTAGTTTTCGGAGATTTTCCAAGCCTTGAAAGCATACCTGCCTTTGAAACTATAGACCAAAAGTCTTTGGGGCTTATTGTGATTTTAGGCCTTCTTACAGGCCTATCGGGAGTTTTATTTAATAAGGCTGTTATAGGGGCAAAAGACGTCTACAAAAAAATTTATTTACCAGAAGTAGTAAAGTATCTTGCTCCATTTGTAATTACAGGTTTGGTTTTACTAGTTGACCCAAGACTATTTGCATCTGGTGAGGAATTAATCTATTTGCCAAGCCTAGGAAATGAGGGGGTGGGTACGCTAATTTATATGTATCTTGCAAAAATTTTGCTTCTAAGCCTTGCCTTTGGTATGGGCCTATCAGGTGGATCACTTGTTCCACTTTTAGCTATAGGAGCAATTCTTGGAAATATTTACGGGACAATCCTTGTTGACCTTGGTCTAATACCAGTAGAAATGATTTTCGCCATATCCCTAATTGCTATGGCAGGACATTTCTCAGCAATAGTTAGGACGCCAATCACAGCCATTATCCTGATTTTAGAAATGACAGGCGGGGCCTTTTCCAATATCTTAGCCCTTGCAGTCGTATCCTTCGCAGCCTACCTAGTTGCAGAAATTATGAAATCTCAACCATTCTACGAAGACCTTTATGACAGGCTATTAGTAACAGAAAAATCCTCTTCTT
>NZ_CALGYW010000042.1 GCF_937934665.1 uncultured Anaerococcus sp. | reverse complement strand
CGTCGTAATTTGGTAATATATATGATTTTTCTATAAACTATTGAATCTTCGTCAAAGGGGAAACCCTAGGGAACAATTTGCCTAGCGGCCGAGAGCGTCGCACGTTCCCGTAGTTCGAATTTGATATAAACCTGTGGTATTCAAGCACTCCGGCGTAGGAAAACCCGTTTGCTTCGCAAACTCTTCCGTGCTCTCGCACTAAGTTTTCCTCTTAAACATCCCAAATCAAGGGATGTTTAAGTCCTCTCGGGGGATAAGGTGTTTGCCTATCGGCAAACCATTGATATAGAGGAGCCCTCGTTTAAGATGGTTAAAATTCATACTTTTTTGAAATTCAGTCGGCTAAAATTTGATAACTCGCTATCGCTCAAACAATCAAATTTTTATACGCCAACTGAATTTCAAAAATACTAGGTCTTAAGTTATCGTCATCAAGCAATGTTTGGTAAAGCCAAACGAGCCTAGTAATACTTATACCCCGAGACTAATTCTCTTATCTACCTGATGATGATTTCTAATCAAGGTCATCGTTAAGAAAATCGCACTGTTTGAGGCTTTAGCCGAGTTTGCGATTTTTAGGTGACCGAAGATTAGAAGTCTGTGAGTCTAACAGTTAACTTAAACAAGGCTATCACCTCTACCAATAAAAGCTTGCTGCAAGCAAGCAACCTTATCCGCACTCCGCTAAGGAGCAGTCGGGGGTGTAGCCGAGAGGGGTTTAAGGGGAGGCGGGTGAGGGGGCATCTGCCGCCCCCTAGGGCCTCCCCTTTGAACGAAGATTCAATTGTAAGTAGAATAAAAGTCTAATTTACAACATTACGAAGAAAAATAGTTAATAGAATAATTCTATAAAAGATAAATATAAATTTAGATAGAAAGAAAAGGAGGCTTTCGCCTCCTAAAAAATATTTATATTGTATAAATCCTATGCGGAGCAAGTATCACACTCTTCCACTTCTAGTGATTTTCCTCTTACGTAGTAAATGCTCTTTACTCCACTTTCCCAAGCTGTTAGGTAAACATTTAATATCTGTCTCATGGTGTATTCTGTTGTGATATAGATATTTACTGATTGGGCTTGGTCAAGGTGACGTTGCCTTACTCCTGCCATTCTCATTGAGATATTTTGGTCTATATCGTGGGCATTTTCGTAGAGCCAGAAGGTTTTTGTTGTGAGTCCTGGTGCTACTCTTGGTACTATGGCGCCTTTCTTTTCTTCTAAGAAGTAGCGGCTCATGATTGGGTCTACTCCTGCTGAAGTGCCGGAGATTATTGATGTTGATCCTGTTGGGGCAATTGCCATTAGGTAGCCGTTTCTTAGGCCGTATTCTTTAACATCTGCAGCAAGTTTTTCCCATCTTTCAGATGTATAGTCTCTATCTGTGAAGTAGTTACCGTTTTGCCAGTCACTTCCTTCAAAGACTTGGTAGCTGCCTTTGTCTTTGGCGATTTCTACACTTTCCTTTATAGCATAGTAGTTTATATCTTCATAAACCCTGTCTACAAGTTTGGCGTGGGATTCTTCGTCTGACCATCTTATGTCGTTTTTAACTAGCATGTGGTGGTAGCCGCTAGTTCCAAGTCCTATGGCCCTATATTTTTTGTTGGTTACTTCCGCATATGGGGTTGGGTAGTAGTTTAGGTCTATTACATTATCAAGGGCCCTTACCACTGTTCTTACAGTTTCTTCTAACTCTTTTTCGTTGTTTACATCAAGCTTGCCTAGTGTTAGGCTTGCTAGGTTACATTCTACAAAGTCACCTGGTTTGGTTTTGTTTACTATTACTGTATCCCCATCTTCTGTGACTATTTCTGTAGATATGGTTTCTGATGGGCTCATATTTTGAGCTATCTCTGTACATAGGTTTGATGAGTAGATTATTCCCTTATGCTTATTTGGATTGGCCTTATTTACTAGGTCTCTGTTAAAGATAAAAGGTGTGCCTGTTTCTGACCAAGACTTAATTAATAGCCTTACCATGTCCTTTATTGGCATGACCCTTCTGGATATGTCTTTATCATTGACTAATTTTTTGTAAAATTCTTCAAATTCTTCCCCGTAGGTATCTTCTATGGCCTTGCCATATTTTTTCTCTACCTCATGTGGGTCGAACATGTGCCAGTCGCCTTCCATGTTGTCCCTTACTTCTTTCCAGAAAAGATCTGGTACGCATACTCCTGGGAAGACATCGTGGGCCTTCATCCTGTCATCACCGTTGTTGGTCCTAAGGCCCAAAAATTCTGGCATATCCTTATGCCAAATATCAAGATAAACTGCTACTGCTCCCTGGCGAACACCTAGTTGGTCAACTGCTACTGCTGTGTCATTGGCAAGTCTTATCCAGCGGATAACTCCACCTGCTACTCCCTCAAAACCACGGATATCAGAGCCATTAGCCCTTACCTTGCCAAAGTACATACCCATGCCGCCGCCGTGTTTACTTACTTCAGCAAAATTTGTCACAGACCTGTAAATGCCCTTTAGGGTATCTGGAACTGTCTCTATAAAACATGAGGAAAGCTGGTTAAATGGCTTTCTGGCATTGGTCATAGTTGGGGTTGCCATAGTTGCCTTAAGTGTTGACAATATATCATAAAGTCTTTTGGCAAAGGCTACCCTATCTTTTTCTGGAATAGCAAGATGCATGGCTATACCCATAAACATTTCTTGGACTCTTTCTAAGATACGTCCGTCGTAATTTGTTATAAGGTATCTTTTCCTTAATAGGTCTAGACCTGAATAGGTAAAGATGTCATCTCTTGTGTAGTCTAGGTATTTTTCTAATTCGTCTATATCTTCTGACGAATAATTTTCTAGGATATAGGATCCGTAAAGTTCTTTTTCTGTTAAAAATTTAATCTTTGATTTGAAATCATAGATGTCGTAGCGTTCTTCTTCTTCTCTTATCTCTAGATTTATCTTGTAGGCTAGAAATCTCGCAGCAATTATTTCCCGATCAGGGGCTTCCTTGCTTGTTAGCTCGCTTGCTGCACGGATTACTGCATCTAAAACTTCCTTGTCATTCATTTCTGGCTTGGTGAAAGATTCAAATTTGAAATACAAGGACTCTATAGGATATCTTTGGCTATCAAATTCTCTTTGCACCTTGGAAATTATCTCCATTAGGTCCTTATCATCTACGTAATTTTCAAAGTCTGATATTACCTTCCTATCCATGTTGTGCTTGGCACGGTAGAGGATAAAGGACTTAACTTCCTTATAATAGTTTTCGTCGATTAGGTTTAGCTCTACCAAGTCTTGTACTTCCTCAACTGTCACTGTGTGGTCAGCTGGGAATTTTTCTTCTATAGTTTTTACAATTTTTTGGGCAATATATTCAAGTTTTTCATCAGTTATCGTAGAATCAACTGACTTAAAGGCCTTAAATATCGCCCTCTTTATTTTTTCTAATTCAAAGTTAACCTTTGACCCGTCTCTTTTTATAATCTTCATTTATCTCTCCATCCTAACTACTAGATGTAGTGGTATTTTTTCAAATTCTATACTTATCATACCTTATGTGGGGTCTAGAGTGAAATCTAGATAAAAAAAGCACAAAGGCCTTCAAAGCTTATCTTCATGCTTTTTTATAAAAACATTTTTTTAATAGGATATTTTTACCAAAAGTAAATTTACCTAAAATCTATCCCATAAAGATCCCTAAAGGCATCTTCTTTTACCACCACTGTATCAACAAAAAAGTCAATTAGACCCTGGTTTTTAGGGGTGAAAATCGGAAGGATATAGATTAGCATGAGGGTATTTTGGATAAACCTACCTGCTATTTCTCTAATTAGGATTTGTCCTAGGTCAAGCTTATCTGAACTTAGGCTTACCACTCTTATACCCACAATAATCTTTCCTAGGCTTTGGCCCTTACTTACTAGGCTTGCTATTGTAAAATAGCCTAGGGTTACAACCCAGCTTAGGATATCTGTCATGGCAAAACCATAAAAACTTAGGTTAGGATCAAGATTTAAAATCCCTCTTATTATATTAGTTAAGGCTCCTACTACTAGCATATCGATTATAAAAGCTAGAGCCCTTTGGCCAAAGGAGGCGTAGGCGTGAGCATAGTCTCTTTCTTTAAAAACTTTTTTCTCTTGTATAGCTTCTCTATTTTCCATAAGCTCCCCCATATAGGTACATAGGGCTTAGGGTGTTTTTTTCCATGAATTCCTTGATTATGGCAAGATCAGATGATCCCTGTCTATAGTCTTTGGCCTTTTGGAAAAATGACATAAAGGATGGACCTAGGCTTGTAGTGGAAACAACAAGGGGGTCAGTTAACTTATTTTCTTCAGTCATATCATCTATGGCGCTATCAAGGTCACCTATCTTATCAACCAAACCATTTTCAAGGGCTTGGGCCCCATCGTATACCCTACCATCTGCGATTTTTATAACGTCTTTTTCGCTCATTGACCTGCCATCAGCAACTATTTTTACAAATCTCTTATAGGCTGAATTTACAAGGTCCTCAAAGTATTTTTTCTCTTCAGCTGATAAGTCTCTTCCCTGACTTCCTGCATCTTTCATCTTGCCAGAGGTTATATTTTGCTCTTTGATTCCGTACTTATCAAAAAGTCCTTCTAGGGAATACATCTGCATGATTACACCAATTGAACCTGTTAGGGTTTCATTTGAGGCGTAAATTCTATCTGTAGGAGCAGATACATAGTAGCCACCTGATGCAGCCATTTCTTTCATAACTGAATAAACCGGGATATTTTTTTCCTTTAGATTTTTTATTTCTTTGGCAATTTGCTCTGACACATAAACAGAGCCTCCTGGAGAATTTATTGATAAAATTACTCCCCTAACAGCTGGGTCTTCTGCCGCTGCCTTCAAATCTTTTATTACAAAATCACTATTTGATCCTGACTGGATAACCCCACTTAGGTCAACAACCTTTATTTTTTCCTTAGCATTAGTTCCCCTTAGGACTTCTTCATCAACTAGGGCTTGTTTGCTAAGTTTATTGATGTAGGATGCGCTCAATTCTTCTTTTTTTTCTTTTTTAAAGCCAGTTAGGCTAGAAGCAAGTAGAATTACCAGGGCAAGGCCTACTGCTATCCATCTCTTTGCATTGTTTTTCATAAACACTCCTTTAAAATTAATTCTCGCTTTCTTATATTATACCCAAAACTAATCAAGACTTAATTAAGACGATTGCATTTTTGTAGGACTATCAGTACAATATATATGCATTACAATTATCGTTAACACTCGATTACATTGTTATGTATAGCTCCAGCCCGGAGCTATTTACATAAAAAAGATTAAGCTGTATTTTTATATGGCTTAATTATTTTTTATCAATTTTTAGAAAAAGGAGTGTTTTTATGGAAAAATCTACCAAAAAACTTTACAAAATCATAGAAGATTTACTTAAGGAAAAGATTGTTTTAGCCTTTTCCGGTGGAGTAGATTCTGCTTTAATCTTAAAAATAGCATCTTCCTTAAGGCAGGATGAAAACGATGTAGTCGCTATGTTCTTTAAGGCGCCATCAAGTACTGAAGAAGATCTAATAAACGCCAAGAAATTAGCAGAAGATTTTAAGGTTAAGTTATATATAAAGGATGTGGATATCTTTGTAGATGATCACATCATAAACAATTCTAAGGATAGGTGCTACCACTGCAAGAGCCACCTCTTTAACCAAGCCCTAGCTTTAAAAGGAGAATTCGGCTATGGTTATGTGGTAGACGGAACCAATACCGATGACCACAAGGTTTATAGGCCAGGTCTAACCGCCCTAAAAGATTTGGGAGTGGTAAGTCCTTTAAATATGGCAGGCTTTTCTAAAGAAATGGTAAGGACTCTTGCGGCAGACCTTGGTGTAAGTGTCGCCAAAAGGCCATCAGCCCCATGTCTATTAACAAGATTTCCCTATGGGACAAAGATTACCCCAGAGAAACTAGAAAGACTTGAAAAAGCCGAAGCCTTTATAAGGAACCTTGACTTTATCAAATTTAGGGTAAGAGATCACGCCAATATAGCAAGAATAGAACTTGTCGCTGATGATTTCGATAAATTTATGAAAATCAAAGACCAAGTAACAAAAGAATTTAAGGACCTTGGTTTTTCTTATGTCACACTAGATTTAGAGGGTTTTAGGTCAGGATCAATGGATGAGGGCCTAACAGAAGAAGAAAAGAAAAAGTGGGTCCTATAATGGATAAAAAAACCTTAATCAAACAAATAAAAGAGGGGACAATTTCAGAAGAGGCCGCCCTTAAAATCCTAGAAGATAAGGGTTATGAAGATGTAGGAGATGTCGCAAAAATTGACTTTTCAAGAAAAGACAGACGTGGTTTTCCAGAGGCAATCTACTGTGCATCTAAGGATGATGAAAGTCTAATCCAAATCTTTAAAGCCTTTTATGACAGACGCGAATCTGTAATAGGAACCAGGGCAAGCCGTAAGCAATACGAAATTGTAAAAAAAGCCATACCAGATGTAAAGTATTCAGACCTTGCCCAAATTATTAGCCTTGACTACTCCAAAGAGAGCGATAAGATCGGCGAAATCGCCATAGTATCCGCAGGTACATCTGATTTGCCAGTAAGCCTTGAAGCAGAAATTACTGCAAGGTTTCTAGGAGCAAAGGTGAAAGCCTACAGGGACGTGGGCGTTGCCGGAGTCCACAGGCTCTTAGATAAGACAGAAGAGATTAAAAAAGCCAATGTAATAATAGCCATAGCAGGCATGGAGGCAGCCCTTGCAACAGTCCTTGCAGGTCTTGTTGATAAGCCAATCATTGCTGTGCCAACCTCAGTCGGCTACGGAGCCAACCTTGGAGGCATTACTGCCCTCTTATCAATGATAAACTCCTGTGCCGAAGGAGTAAGTGTAGTTAATATAGACAACGGCTACGGTGCAGCCTACCAAGCCTGTCAAATAAATAGGCTAATTGCGAAAGGAAACAAATAATGGACCTATATTTTGAAATGTATTCAGGGATCGCTGGAGATATGACAATCGGGGCTCTTTTAGACCTGGGTGCTAGTAAGGAAAAACTCCTAGACGACATCAAGTCCTTGGGCCTAACTGGCTACGACCTAGTTTTTGAAAGGGTAAAGAAAAATGGCATAGACGCCTATAACTTTGACGTAATCCTAGTAGGCCACCACCACGACCATAATCATAACCACGACCACGCGCATGAAGATGGCCATACTCATTCTCATGAACATTGTCATGACCATGACCATAATGACCACGGACATAATCACGAACATTGCCATGAACACACCCATGAAGATGGCCACAGCCATTCTCATGACCAAGATCACAGTCATAGCCATGTTCATAGAAACCTAGACTCAATTGCAGAAATAATCAATTCTTCAAATCTTAATGAAAATATAAAGAAAAATGCCCTAGGCATTTTCGATATAATTGGCGATGCAGAAGCCAAGGCCCACGGCATAGATAAGAGTGAAGTCCATTTCCACGAAGTTGGAGCTATCGATTCTATAATCGATATTGTCGGCACTTGCATATGCTTAGATGATCTTGGAGTGGAAAATATCTACTTCTCAGACCTCTATGAAGGCCACGGCTATCAAATGTGTGCCCACGGCCCAATGCCAATACCAGTGCCAGCTGTGGCCAACATCCTTGCAGATTCTCGTATAAATCTAAACTTTATAGGAGAAGAAGGCGAGCACATCACACCAACAGGAGCGGCCATCGTTAAATACTTCTATAAAAAAGCTCCAACAAGCTTTAAAATAAAAAAAGTAGGTCTTGGAGCAGGTAATAAGGACTTTGAAAAGTCCACAAATATCCTAAGGGTAATGGAAATAGAAACTGGTAAAAAAAAACTATAAGACTACTTGAAACAAATATAGACGATACCAGTGGAGAAATCTTAGGCCACGTTTTAGAAAAAATCATGGAAGTAGCCCTTGACTGCTACTACACGCCAATTTTTATGAAAAAAAACCGCCCAGCCTATAAATTGTCTGTAATTTATAAAGCAAAGGACGAAGAGAAAATCGAAGATATAATCTTTACCGAAACCACATCCATAGGAATCAGAAAATTTGACCTAGAAAGGACAATCTTAGATAGGAAAATCATCAAAATTTCCTATAAGAATAAGGACTACCTTGCAAAGCAAGTTAGTTATAAGGATAAAACCTACACCTATCCAGAATACGAATCCGCCAAAGATTTAGCAGAAAATGAAGGAATATCTTTAAAAGAAGCCTACGATTTGATGAGGGCTTTGGTGGTAAAAATTGAAAAGTAATGCCTAACCAGGACTGAAAAGAGGTCCTGGTTTTTTATATCTATTTTTGACTAATATCTTATTTATTCTTCTCTTTAATTTATAAGCTTCCTCGTCCCCTCGACTTCGCTCGGGGTAAACTATCTGAGGGCTTCTCTCTTAGAATTGCGCTTATAAATCCTGGGCAAAGATATTCTACTAATACTTATTATTTAGATAGAACTGGGTATATAATTAATAGAATTATACATATGGAGGCATTTCTGTTTAAGTACGAATTTATCGACGTCGTTCCAGATGGAGGTCTTAAGGCAGGTAAAACTGACACTTTTGAGAGGTGTAAGGAGATTATAAATGAAAATGCGGGGGAAGGTTGGGAGCTTGTACAGATAATCCCTGTTACAAATGAGAAATGGTCAGCATATTCTTTTATTAAATACACTATTATTTTTAAGGTGAATTTATAATTTTAAAAGAGCTGGGCAATCCCAGCTCTTTTTTCATACCTAATCTTTTTAATTTTTCTTATTTATTCTTATTCCTTTTTCATATTTCGCCTAAAATTGTCAGCAAAAAAGCCACCCCTCAGGCTGGCTTGGTTTTACTCATCGTCTTTTGATAAGTCTATAAATTTTTTATCTTTATCTTCCACATTTTCGCTAGCTTCATTTTCCGAATCATTTTTATTTTCAGTTTTATTTTCATTTTTAACTAACTTTTCAGATTCTTCTTGTGGTTGATTTTCTTCTGAATTTTCTAGATTTTTTACATCCACATCGGTATTATCTTCGATTTTTTCTTCACTTACTTCTTTATCCTTCTTTCCTTCAAGAATTTCCATAAACTCTTCTCCAGTTATGGTTTCTTCTTTTAGAAGGTAGGCTGAGATTTCGTGAAGTTTATCGATATTTTCCTTTAGAATTTCTACAGCTCTAAAGTGGGCATCGGCTATGATTTTTACAACCTTTTGGTCAATCTTATTGCCTGTGCCGTCTGAGACTATCATGGATCTTTGACCACCTAGGTAACGACCTTGGATTTGCTCTAATTGCATGAAATCAAATTCGTCGTCCATACCGTATATTGTGACCATGTTTCTAGCCATGGCTGTAGCCTTTTCTATATCATTTGAAGCCCCTGTGGTCTTGGTATTAAAGATTAATTCTTCTGCTGCCCTACCACCTGCAAAGGTCACGATTTCGTCGATTAGCTCTTGCTTGGTCATGATATATTTTTCATCTTTATCGACTGTCATGGTATAGCCTAGGGCACCACCTGTTCTTGGGACTATGGTTATCTTTGTTACCGGTGTCTTGTGGGTTTGAATGGCTGCTACTAGGGCATGGCCTACTTCGTGGTAGGCTATGATTTTCTTTTGATCATCTGAGATTACTGCATTTTTCTTTTGCATACCAGCTATTACTGTTTCGATTGATTCTTCAAGGTCTTCTTGGGTAAGCTTGTTTCTACCTTCCCTTACTGCCCTTAAAGCACCTTCGTTTACAATATTTGCAAGGTCAGCTCCTGATGTACCTGCAGTTCTCTTTGCTATCTCTTCGTAGTCAATTTCACTATCTTTTTTAATTCTTTTTGCGTGAACTTTTAAGATATCTTCACGGCCCTTTAGGTCAGGTAGTTCTACTTGAACTTGCCTATCAAACCTACCTGGTCTGGTTAGGGCTGGGTCTAGGATTTCTGGCCTATTTGTTGCTGCAAGTAATACTACCCCTTCTGCTGCATCGAAACCGTCCATCTCGTTAAGTAATTGGTTTAGGGTTTGCTCACGCTCGTCATTACCTGAATGTCCTGATACGTCACGTTTTTTACCAATAGCGTCGATCTCATCTATAAAGACTATACATGGGGCCTTTTCCTTGGCTTGCTTAAATAAGTCCCTTACCTTAGAAGCTCCCATACCTACGAACATTTCCACAAATTCAGATCCTGATATTGAGAAAAATGGTACCTTGGCTTCGCCTGCGACAGCTTGGGCAAGGAGGGTCTTACCTGTTCCTGGAGGACCTACAAGTAGGATTCCCTTTGGTACTCTCGCACCGATTTCCTTATATTTGCCTGGGTTGTGGAGGAAGTCTACTATTTCGTTTAAGCTTTCCTTGGCTTCTTCTTGGCCGGCTACGTCCTTAAAGGACTTGCCTGTCTCATTTTCCATATAGATTTTGGCATTGGATTTACCAAAATTCATAAAGTCAGATCCTCCTCTGCCTCCCATGGTCTTTGATAGGGACCTGGATGCAAAGTAGAATATTCCTATTAGAAAGATAAATGGCAGTACACTTGTTAAAAATAGAGATAGGTAAGGATTCATCCTTGTTTCTATTTCCTTACCAAAAACTAGCTTGTCATTACGTTTTTGGGCTTTTAAAAGCCTTTCTGTAAGGTCAGTATCTTCCCAAAGACCTGTTTGATAGGTTTTTTCTTCTCCTTCAACCTTGGCCTTGAAGGTGTATTTTAGGTTGTCTTTATTAACTTCAGTTATTTGGTCATTTTCAATCATCTCTACAAATTGGCTGTAGGATACTTCTTTGGCCCCATCTTGACCGGCAATAGGGCTAAAGACATATGAAAATATGAAATATATTACTATGGCTCCTATCCAATAATAGAGTAGGGGCCTATTTTTTCTTGGTTTTTTATTCATATAGCTCTCCTTGATATATATTTATCAAGTAGTTTGTCAAGTTCCTTTAGTTCTTCTACAATTGTTTCAAGGTTTACATCTACAGCATCATCTGGAAATTCTTCCCTTATCTTATAGAAGTATTCTCCCAGTTCTTTACTGGCTGCAATTCCTGTTTCGGTTAACCTGACATTAACCACTCTTTCGTCTTCTTCACTTCTTATTCTATCTACAAAACCTTTTTTCTCAAGTTTCTTACAGATGTTTGAGATATTTCCACCTGTAACCCCTATAGTCTTGCCTAGGTTTCCTATGGATACATCCCTATCTGATGAATAAAGTGCTATTATTATTTTTAGCTGAAGAGGTGTTAAATCTAGACTATTTGCCGTATCTTGAAGCAGCAAGTCTATTTTATGAGATATCTCCCTTATCATAGAGAAAATTTTATTGTTAAATTCAAAAAAGTTAATGTGTTTATCTGGCATAGCCACCTCCAAATATTAGTCTTATATAAATATTTTACATATATAAAATTTTATGTCAATATAAAAAGTTATATTTTACACTAATTATATTATTATTTATTTTTACTAGCTAAGTAGCCACAAGCATTAAGGGCTGCTACCTGGCCTTCGCCTACAGCCTTCATTATTTGATAAGGCTTACCAGTTATATCTCCAGCTGCAAAAAGTCCATTAATAGAGGTTGACATATCCTTCTTTATTAGAATATGACTTTCTTCCATTTTTATACCTGGCACCAGTCTTTCAGGCTTGGATGAATCTTTTTCTATAAAAAATCCATCTGCCTTTATTTCTCTTCCAGATTTAAAAATGAGTTTTTCTGCCCTCTCTCTTCCTTCAAAACCTAGAGGAATCTCTCCCTCGATTACTTCTATGCCAACTTTTAGGGAAACATCTCTCCCTGTCATGTTTACAAAAACAAGCTCTCCTACAATCTCTGAGGTAAAATTAGCCTCTTCTACTGACTCTTTATTATAGCCTATGACTACGACTTTCTTTCCCTTATATAGGGCCGCATCGCAAGTAGCACAGTAATTTACCCCCTTGGCAAAAAACTCATCTTCTCTTGCTAGGTCTTTTTTAAGCTCTAGGCCTGTTGCCATTATGACAGCTTTAGCTTCTATCATCTCACTTTTATTTTCAAGCTCTATAGCAAAAAAATCTCCCATGGCGTAGATGGTTTTAACCTTGCTTTCTTCCCTAGCTAGGTCAAAATCTTCTAGTGATTTTTTAAAAGAATCATTTAGGTCTGATCCCTTTATATCTTTTATTCCTAAGTAGTTTGAGATTTTTTTAGTCTTAACTAGCTTTTCGCTATCTCTCCCAAAGAGTATTACAGACTTATTTCTTATTTTAGAATTTAAAGCGGCGCTAAATCCAGCAGGACCTGCGCCGATTATTGCAATATCATAGGTCATTATATGAATTTTGCCATTTCTTCTTTAAGAGCTTCCTTTGGATGAAAACCTACTAGGTTTCCTTTTAAAACTCCATCCTTAAATATTAAAAGAGATGGAACTGCATTTATATTGTATTGGCCTGCTATCTCGTTTGACTCATCTACATCTACATTGTAGATTTCATAGTCAACTTCTTCTGATAATTCTTCTAAGATTGGTGCTTGCATCTTGCATGGTCCACACCAGGTTGCAGAAAAATCTACCAGAGAGAGCCCTGTTCCATTTTCTACCTTTTCTCTAAATTCAAATGTATCTAATTTTTGCATATGTGCTCCTTAATTTTTAATCGTTCTGCTCTACCAGTCCTGCTACATGATCAACTGGTAGTGAATATATTATACCCTTTCCATCGCTTTCTAAATCCATTTGCTCGTAAATTTCTTGGCGAATTTTTTCTACCAGGTCTTTTTTAACAAGCATTATTACTAGGTCTTTTTCTGGTTCTATATTCATTGATAAAAACAATTTGCTTTTTACTGCCTCTCCAGAACCCCTGCCGTGGATGACTGTAGCTCCTCTCGCTCCATTATCCTGGGCTATATGGATGGCTTTTTGTCCTTGGTGTCTGTCGACAATTACATACAAACAAACATATTCCATTTTATTTTCTCCCTCTAATGATGTAGAAAAGGCCACAGCTGAGTTAACCGCAGCAAGCTTTTCAGATACTTTCTCTATTACCTTCCTTACAGATTCTTCTTCTATAAGGGCTGTTACTATTTCTTTTTTTGTCTTATCTATGGCAAGGGCTGATAGAATCTCAATAGGTGCAGATCCTTCTCCATAGAAGCACCCTATAGCACTTGCCCCGTGATCTTTAAGGATATTCATAAATTTACTTCCCTTACCCCTAGGTAAGATTATTCTTAATAGCTGCATTAGTTTGCTCCCTTATACAAATTACCCATAATCATTATAGTTAATACTGGCATCATGGCTACAAAGGAGATTACTCCAAAGCCGTCTGCGATATTTCCTGCTACTCCTTGGCAAAAACCTAGGATAAAGGTCGCAGTCATCGGTCCTGATGCTACCCCTCCTGAGTCAAAGGCTATACCTACAAAAATCTGATCTACCCTTCTTGAAAGGATTAGGGAGATTAAGAATCCTGGTACTATTAGCATCCAAAGAGCAAAACCTTCTATCCTTATCCTAAAGATAGCAAGCATTACTGCAAAGGCTACCCCTATTGATAGGGCAACTAGGATATTTTTTCTAGGTATAAAACCTCCTGTAACGTCTTCTACTTGTTCAGCAAGAACTGCCACAGCAGGCTCTGCTAAAACTACCAAAAGACCTAGGATGAAGCCTATAAGTGGTAAGAATTTGCTATCTGATAAGCCTTCACCCATCACTCTTGCAAGTTCCATAAAGCCACCTTCTACACTGGTTAAAAATAAAATCAGACCCAAATAGGTGTAGATAAGCCCTAGGCTTATTGACCTAAGCTCATCTTTTTCTATCTTGAAGTATAAAAAATTCATCACATAAAATACCAAGGCTATTGGTACTATAGCAAAGGTAGAATTTATAAAACCTGACATAAGGGGTGAGTAACTTACCGCTTCTTCAGCTAAAATCTCTCCTCCGCCACCTGATAAAAGATTCATCAAAAGTCCTGCAAGGATAGGCCCTGTTGAGGCAAGACCTACAAGGCCAAAGGAATCATCTTGACTTTTTTCTCCCTTAAGACCCGCAACCCCAAGTCCTAGGGCTATTATAAAGGGAGTAGTCATAGCCCCTGTTGTAGCTCCTGAGGCATCAAAGGCTATGGCATGACCCATTTCTTCTGTAAAAATCATTAGGATAAAAACTGTCCCATAAATTATACTCATCATGGTAGAAAGTCTTATATCCTTAAATATCCTATATAGGCCAGAGGAGATCATTATTCCAACCCCTAGAGATATTATCATAACTATGACTTGGGCTGGGATACCTACAGCACTTGTTATTTCTCCTGCAAGGATTAGTAAATCTGGCTCAGCTATTGATATGGTAAAACCAATAAAAACTCCAAAGATAATTACCTTTATTAACTTATCAAACCTTCCAAGAAATTCTCCCATCATCGAACCAATTTCTGATATGGATATTTCTACTCCTGTTAAAAACACTCCCAGGCCCAGGATTACTCCAACACATCCTAAAAAGAAATTAACTAGGAGTTGTGATTTAACTCCTACAAAAAAATTCAAAATCACAACTAGGATGGCAATGGGTATTACCGACTTGGATGTATTTTTTATTTCATCTATAAATATAAGGCTCACCCTCTTTCTTATAAAAAAAGAGCAATCAAAGATAGATTGCCCTTTGTATTATTCTTATTTATTAGCCTCTTCCGCTTCTCTTGCTCTTTCAGCTGCTTGCATAGCTGTAATTATAGCTATTTCATACACGTCTTGAGCTGAACAACCTCTTGAAAGGTCGTTAACTGGTGCATTTAGTCCTTGGAGTATTGGTCCTAGGGCCTTGTAACCACCAAGTCTTTGAGCTATCTTGTAGCCAATGTTACCTGCTTGCAGGTCTGGGAATATAAATACATTGCACTTACCAGCTACATCAGATTCTGGAGCTTTGTTTTTAGCTGTGTCTGGATCGATGGCTGCGTCGAATTGGATTTCACCAACAATCTTGATGTCTGGATTGTATTCTTTAGCAAGTGATGTTGCTCTAGCTACCTTTGTTGCTAAGTCATGGTGGGCTGAACCGTGGGTTGAGAATGATAGCATACCTACATATGGGTCAAGTCCGAATGTCTTAGCTGTGTGAGCTGTTTCTACTGCTACTTCTGCAAGCTCGTCTGCCTCTAGTATTATATTTACTGCTGTATCTGCAAATACTAATTGTTCACCATCTGGTCCTAACATTACCATTACACCAGATACTCTCTTTCTACCTGGAATGGTTCTTATGATTTGAAGGGCTGGTCTAATTGTATCTGCTGTTGTATGGATAGCTCCTGAAACAAGTCCGTCTGCATATCCAAGTTTTACTAGCATAACACCAAAGTAGTTTAAGTCTCTTCTTAGGATAAATTCTGCTTCTTCTCTGTCGATTTTTCCTTTTCTGATTTCTGCAAAGGCATCAACCATTTCGTCAAATTTTTCGAAAGTTTCTGGATTTAATATCCTTATTTTTGATATGCTTTTGCCTAATTTATCTGCTGTCTTTTGGATTTCTCCTTGGTCACCTAGTACAAGTGGCTCAAGTAATCCTTCTTCTTGGTGCTTTAAAGCAGCCTCTAGTACTCTTGGGTCATTACCTTCTGGTAAGACTATAGTAAGGTTTTTTCCTTTTATAATGTTAATAGCTTGTTCTAAAATCCCAATTCTAGCCATTAAATCCTCCTTGTTTTTTATTACTTATATTATATTGTTTATCCCACATAAAGCTAGTTTTTTTGCAAATTTTTTGCAATTTTATCTTTTAGCTTTATTAAGAGCCCTATTTTCTGCTTCAGATAATTCTTCTTTTGAAGAACCGTTTGCAATTTCTTTTAGGTAAACATTGGACCCATCAGCTCCGTAGAGACTTGTAAGGATGATTCCATTGTGGAAATTATCTAGCATGCAGAGGCAAAAAGATAGCTCACGTGATTGGCCTTCAAAAGCGTCAAAGTGAACAACTGCCATATTTGATACAGCTCCCATAGTTGTATCCTTAGCATCTGCTGCAGTCTTGTTTATATTTCTTAATTCCTTGTGGGAGGATTCTATTTGGTCATTTAAATTATTTAGAAACTCTTCTATATTCAAATCAGGGTCGTTTCCCCTCAAAAGATGGTCGTACCTATTTTTTTGCCTACGAGTTCTATCTTGGAGGCTTTTTAGCATGGCAAATTGTAAGATGACTATTACTGCCAAAAGGCCCATTCCTATATATATTCCTGTCAAGCTTTCCTTCTTTCTATAATATCTCTATTATGCTTATATAAATTATTAGCCTTATCAACTACTTCTTCTATATTATACTTATAATTTGTATCTTTTAAATTTGCTTTTATAGTAGATATTGATGCCCTAATAGCAGATAAGAGCATTTCATTGGCTATCTCTCCGTCTGCTAGGGTAGATTTTCTTCCGTTTTCTAGATAAAAGCCTATGATTTCTAGGGCCTTTAGGCTAAGGGTATTTAGTCTAACTTGAGGTCTTGTTGCATCTATAAAGTACTTCTCATCTATATAACTCCCGGTTTTAAACTGATCTATTAATAGACTTGCATAATAAATATCTTCGTCAGCACACTTAGTAAGTATGTCAGAAATCTCTCCTATAAGCTCTCGATTCTTCTTTGCCTTAGACTCAAGGTCTCCCCAATTTTTCTTATCCATCATTAAAATTAAGTTTACAGCGAGATTTGCAGATAAGATTACTATTGCTCCACCACCCGGCTTGGCGTTTACTTTTCTGGTTTCTTCTATAAGCTCGCTGATCTTTAATTCATTAATCTTCATGGCCTATCCTTTTATAGATTTTTTCTATATCTTCTACAGAAAAACAATCAATAACAAGCTTGTAGCTGTCTTTAGATTTTTCTATCCTAACCTTGGTATCTAGTTTATCCATAAATTTTTCTTCAAAATCATCAAACAAAAGAGAATCTAAATTTGGTAAATTTTCCTCTGTCTCTTTGGTCTCTTTTGTCTTGCTATCACCAGCAGGCTTCTTGCTACTTAGGTCGATAAATTTCTTATGAGGCTCCTTATCTTCTCTTGAGATTTTCTCTACATCTCTAACCACTGCTTTTTTATTTATATAATCATCCAGGGCCTTATCTCTTTTTTCTCCATCATTTAAGGATAGGAGACTTCTGGCCTGGGATGGGGATATTGATCCTTCAATTAGGGCTGATTTTTCCTCATCATTTAATTTTAGAAGTCTTATAGTATTTGCTATATAGGAACGGGACTTGCCCATTTTCTTAGCTATCTCATCTTGGGTTAGACCGTAGGATTTAGCAAGTTTTTTATAGGCTGTGGCTTCTTCTATGGCTGATAGGTCTTCTCTTTGAACATTTTCTATAAGAGATAGAACTTCTACATCCTTATCCTCGAAGTCTTTTACTATGGCATCTATTGTTTCTGCCTTATTTAAAAGAGACGCCCTATACCTTCTTTCACCAGCCAGGATTTCGTAGTGATCACCCACCTTGGTAACTGTTATGGGATTTAATAGTCCATATTCCTCTATGGATTGGGCCAAGTCTTCAAGGGCCTTTGGGTCGAAATCTTTTCTTGGCTGGCCATCCCTCGGTCTAATCTTATCTAGAGGAAGACTTAGAACCTTAGAAAAATCTTCGCCAAGCTCCTCTTGACTTAGGTCTTTCTTTTCTTCTTTTACATCTGGTATTAAAGAGCTTAAGCCCCTACCCAAAGATCTTCTGTTGCTCATATCTCCTCCTAATCAATTATTTCTGAAGCAAGGCTAATGTAGGCCATGGCTCCCTGGCTTTTGGCGTCATATTCTATGGCGGACTTTCCGTGGGAAGGTGCCTCAGCTAGCCTTACATTTCTTGGGATCATGGTCATAAAGACCCTATCTTTAAAGAATTTTTTGACTTCTTCTACCACCTCATAGGCAAGCTTGGTTCTCTTATCAAACATGGATAGTAGGACTCCTTCTACATAAAGGTCCTTATTTAAGCTTCCCTTTACAAGCTCAAAGGTATTCATAAGCTCACTTACTCCCTCTAGGGCGTAATACTCAGTTTGAATTGGGATAATTATTGAATTGCTCGCCACAAGGGCATTTATTGATAAAAGTCCCAAGGATGGTGGACAATCTATAAGCACAAAGTCATAAGGTGTTTTGATATCCTCAATTATTTCCTTTAACTTCCTTGTCCTTTCAAGTGGGTCTAGATCTACAAGTTCTACTTCTAATCCTGAAAGAGAATTCTCTGAAGCTATAAGATCTACACCTGACTTAGTTTTTATGATAAAGTCATCCACACTATCAAAATCTGGTAATTCTTCCTTTATCTCTTCCTTATTTTCCTCTTTTTCTTCTTGTGAAACTTCTTCACTTTTTTCAGCTCTCATTTTTTCACTAGATCCAGCTAGGTCTATAAACCTTGCCCCACCAACAGATTTTTTCTCTTCTTTTTTTACTTCTTCTTCTAAAGCTTTTCTCTTCTCTGGTTCTGGTTCTTTTTTCTTAACATTTTTATTTTTTTCATCTATTAAATAAAATAAGTCATAGATAGATGTATCTACCTTATTCTTATCTATGCCAAGACCTGTTGTGGCATTGGCCTGAGGATCCATATCTATAACTAGAACCTTCTTATCAAGGTAGGAAAGTGCTACAGATAGATTTACTACTGAGGTTGTTTTACCTACCCCACCCTTTTGATTAAAAATTGATATTGTCTTCATAGTCACCTCTTAAAATTAATATACTCATGTCGATTAGCTTGTTTTTTACTACTCTTCTGACCTTGTTACGGTCTCCTTTGACTCTCACTTCTCTTATATACTTCTTTCCCTTATAAAGGATACCTGCATAGGCTATTCCTAGGTGGGCGTAGCCTGTTGTGGCAAGGCAAAGGTCAGATTTTGTTCTTTCTTTTAGTCCATCTAGCATTTCTCCTGCCACCTCAGCGCTTACCACATCATATTTATCAATTGTTTCATATGAAACATTTAATAACTTGTGTTTTATATCATTTGCGTAAGTAATATATGATTCTTTTAGGACATCACTTGCGCCAGATACATTTATTATAGACGAAGCAACAAGGCCTCCTGTTATAGATTCTGCAGCAGAGATAAACTCTCCTCTTTTTCTCAACTCATCTATGAGGACTTCCTCCCTAGACCTTTCGTCTGTGCATATAAGATAGGGACCGAAGGCATCTTTTACCTTTTCCACCCCTCTAGCTAGGGATTTTTCCAACTCTTCCTTATTATCAGCACTTGCTGTTACCCTTAGCTCTACTCCCGAACTTTTGGCATAGGGGCTTATGGTTGGGTCTGATCCAGATAAGTCTATCATATTTGCAACCTTCCACTCACCTAAAAGGGCAATCTTACAATTTATAGACCTTATCATTAGGTCTGTATGAATCCTTGGCACTACCTCTAAGTCAAACATATGTTCCATTTCATTTGGTGGTCCTGGCATCAATACATACTTGGTTCTATCTCCAATTATACAACCTGGGGCTGTTCCCTGGTCGTTTTTTAGAATAGTGGCTGATTTTGGAAAGATAGCCTGTTTCTTATTGACTGTCATCGCCTTTTTTTCATAATTAAAATATCTTTTAAGCTCTCTATAAGACGCATCGTCGACAACTAATTGATCTTCAAGACCTAAAACTTTGACCACCATCTCTTTTGTTATGTCATCTTCTGTTGGTCCAAGCCCTCCGCTTATAAAGACGTAGTCGTACTTGCCATCAGCTTCTTTTAAGGCATCATATAACCTAGTTGGATTATCTCCTATAGTTACCATCTTATATAAGTTTATACCCAGGTCTTGAAGCCTACCTGCTATAAACTTTGAATTGGTATCTACAATTGTTCCTAGTAGGATTTCTGTGCCTACTGAATATATTGTTGCTTTCATCATTTCTTCCTTTTTGTTTCACGTGAAACTTTTCTACCTATATTTTACTCCTATTTATAAGGATTTCTAATTTTGTGAAACAAAAAAACACCTAGGAAATTTTCCTAAGCGTTATAAGTGAATAGAGGCCAATGACAATTAATACTATATTAATAGTTATCCCTAGAGGAGTTAAACCCTGGTCGATGATGGGTATGGTTGCAAGTATATTGTTTGTGGCGTGGATAATAATCGGTGCCCTTATTGTACCGGTCTTATAGTAGACGTAGGCTAAGACTAGCCCCATAAAAAATGTATTTGGAGTTTGGATTATATTAAAATGATAAATCCCGAAGACTAGGGCTGTTAAAAATATTGTCATCTTTAGAGAGCATTCATTTCTTATCTCCTCAAACAAAACTCCCCTAAATAGTAACTCTTCTACAATTGGTGCACCAACAACTGCTACTATAAATATAACTAGGTTACTGACTATTCCCACTCCATTAAAGGCATTTTCCATTAGGTCTTGGGCTGCCTTTAAAAGTTCAGTATTTTCAAAAACCTTCATGATAATGTTGGTAAGGGTGAGTCCAAAACCAACTGTGCCAAGACCTATCCCTACTAGCTTGATAGGTTCTGCTAGCTTTCCTCTTTGTATATATCTTTTATCAAGGGCCCTATAGGTCCTATCCCTTTTTTCTATATAAAAAACTAGGATAGTAAATTTCACCAATTGGCCAGCTAAAAGCCCATAGGCCAGATAATCTATAGAATTTAGAGGATCCCCTGTCATGAGGATTGCTATTAGGCTTGGGACTAGCGCCCCAGTCAAAGCATCTATTAGGACATTGATAAGCACAAAGGCCATTATAATAAAGAAGGTTTTTATCCCTCTTTTAAATTTATCCATATCATCTCCTTTGTTTCATATGAAACATTATAGGGGTTTTCTCTTCGGTAGGTTTTGTCCCCTTGGGTAGGTTTTCTTACATGACCTGACTTTTTTTACTAATACGTTTACCCTTTCATTGCCATCTAGGTTTATCTTATCCATCTTGATTATTTCTCCACCTAGGATATCAAGGGCATTTCCTGCCGCCTTTACTTCTTCCTCAGCCTTTGGACCCTTGAGGGCTATAAAAAGCCCACCGACTTTTACAAAAGGTAAGCATAGCTCAGAAAGGGTTGCCATATTTGCTACTGCACGAGATACCACCACATCAAATCCTTCCCTATGGTCCTTAGCATAGTCTTCCGCCCTGGTGTGGATGGCACGAGCCTTTGATAGACCCAAAATTTCTATAGTCTCATTCATAAATTTTACTTTTTTATTAACTGAATCTATCAAAGTAAGGTCGAATTCTTTTTCTATCCTAAGGGGTATGCCTGGAAATCCAGCACCGGCTCCTAGGTCTAGGACTCTGTCGCCTTCCTTTATATAGTCTAAAACTGTAAGGGAATCTTTGAAGTGTTTTACTTCGATTTCTGCTGGATCTGTTATTGTTGTTAGGTTGGTGTGGCTATTTACCTTCAAAAGATAATCGGTATAGGCCTGGTATTTCTTATCCATAAAGTTCTCCTGTCTTTAGTCTAATTAGAAGTACGTTTACATCGGCTGGGCTTACCCCAGATATCCTTGAAGCTTGGCCAAGCGAATCTGGTTTTATTTCGTTTAGCTTTTCTGCAGATTCTTTCTTAAGGCCAGGGATTTTTTCATAATCTATATCATGGCTTAACTTTTTGCTTTCTAGCTTCTTGAATTTTTCTATATCGGCCATTTGCTTTTTGATGTAACCCTCGTATTTGATTTCTGTTTGAACACTCATCTTTATAAAAGATGGAAGTTCTACTCTATCTGGATCAAAAACTGCTGTAGCTTCGTAGGTGATTTCCGGTCTTTTTATAAGCTCATAGAGGGTAACTCCCTTATTTATTGGTGTTGTGCCTAATTCTTCTAGGGCCTTGTTTGTTGCCTCTTTTGGAGTTAGCATGATTTTCTTAAGTCTTTCTATCTCACCATCTATCTTAGCACGCTTATCTAGCATTTTTTGATAGCGTTCATCTGTTACAAGTCCTAGGTCATGGCCCTTTTTAGATAATCTCAAGTCTGCATTATCTTGACGCATGGTTAGCCTATACTCGCACCTAGATGTCATCATCCTATAAGGTTCATTGGTTCCTTCTGTAACTAGGTCATCTATTAAAACCCCTATATAGGCGTCTGACCTATCTAGGATAAATTCATCTTCTCCCTTTATCTTGAGGGCTGCGTTTATACCAGCTACAAGACCTTGGCCTGCTGCTTCTTCATAGCCTGATGAGCCATTTATTTGTCCTGCAAAATAAAGTCCGCTATAGGCTTTGGATTCTAGAGTTCTTTTAAGCTCTCTTGTATCTATCATGTCATACTCTATGGCATAGGCAGGTCTCATTATCTTTACATCTTCAAGGCCTATTATGGTTTTATAAAAGTCCATTTGTACTTCTTGAGGGAGGGATGATGATACACCTTGGACATACATTTCATTGGTAGTAAGGCCTTCTGGTTCTATAAAGACTTGGTGGATGTCCCTATCAGGAAATCTTACCATCTTATCTTCTATAGATGGGCAGTATCTTGGGCCAATGCCCTTGACCTTGCCACCATAGATTGGAGACCTTTCTAGGTTATCCATTATGATTTCTTTTGTCTCTTCTGTGGTGTAGGTCAGGTAACAATCTTCTTGGTTTCTATCTGAGTAGTCCTTGCCTTCATTTAAAAATGAAAATGGTATTACTTCCTTATCTCCAGCTTGGACTGTAGTTAGCTTGTAGTTAACAGAGTCCTTATGGATTCTAGCAGGTGTTCCTGTCTTAAATCTACGGATAGGAAAACCCATTTCCTCTAGGCTATTAGTCAAGTAGGTTGCTGCAGATAGGCCGTGAGGTCCACTTACCTTTTCGTAATCACCTATTAGGATTTTGCCATTTAGGTAGGTACCAGTACAAATTATTAGGGCCTTGGTTTCATAGATTGCTCCCTCAACTGTTTCACATGAAACAATTTTTCCATCTTTGTAATTTATCTTATCTACTTCTTGTTCAAAAAGGTCTACTTCATCTTCGAGAACCTTCTTCATCTCTTCGTGATATTTTCTCTTGTCAGCTTGGACTCTTAGGGAGTGGACAGCTGGTCCCTTGGATGTGTTTAGCATCCTTGATTGGATAAAGGTCTTGTCGATATTTATCGCCATTTCTCCACCAAGTGCATCTATTTCCCTAACTATGTGTCCCTTGCCAGTTCCTCCTATGTTTGGGTTACATGGCATGTCTGCTATTGACTCCATGGATGTAGTTAAAACTAAAGTCTTCATCCCAAGTCTTGCTGCCGCAAGCCCCGCCTCACAACCAGCGTGGCCTGCACCAACAACAACTACATCATAGGATCCTGCTTTATATTTATTTTCCAACGCAAAACTCCTTAAATACTTTATCCATTATTTCACCTGACACACTTTCTCCGATAATTAAACCCAAATCTTCATAGGCAGAAGATAAGTCGACTTCGCAAGCATCTATAGGGATGCCCGCCTCCATATCATTTAGAGAGGCTTCTATCTTAGCCCTAGCTTGTTTTAAAAGTCTTTCGTGTCTGGTATTGGTTATTAAAACTGATTCCCTATTTATTTCCTTGGTATCAAAGATATCCCTTATGGTATCTTCTAATTTTTTTATACCCATCTGGTCAACCATGGAAGTTTTTATAATAGGAAGGTCAAGGTCAAAATCTTTTTCGCTAAATTTAATATCAAGGTCTGCCTTATTTAAAATCACTATGGCATTTTTTTCCTTAATAAGGTCGAGGATTTTCTTATCCTCCTCGTCAAAGTCTCTAGACATATCAAAAATTGCAAGGATTAGGTCTGACTCATCTATAAGCTCAATCGACTTGTCCACCCCTATTTTTTCAACTAGGTCGTCTGTATCCCTAATCCCAGCTGTATCATTTATCTTTAGGGTAAAATCTCCTAGGGAAATATACTCTGTGATAAGGTCTCTAGTTGTACCTGGTATGTCTGTCACTATGGCCCTATTTTCATCCAAAAGCACATTCAAAAGTGAAGACTTACCTACATTTGGCTTACCAACTATACTTGTATTTATCCCATCTTTTACAAGTTTGCCCTTGTTGGACGTGTTTGCCAAGTCATCAATTTTAGCCTTGGCTGTTTTTATGAAAGCCGTGATATCAGATACTGGCAGGTCTTCGCCGTCTTCAGTAAAGTTTATCGAATACTCAAGGCGGGCGAGGCCTTCCTTAAGGTCTGTCCTTATTTCCCTGATTTTTTTGGTTAGGGAACCTTGAAGCTGACTTAGGCCTTGGCTAGCTGATAACTTATTGGTCGAATTAATAATATCAAGGACCGCCTCAGCCTGAGAAAGATCTATCCTTCCATTTAAGAAGGCTCTTTTTGTAAATTCACCTGGCTCTGCAAGGTCAGCCCCCTTATCTAAAAGCAGGTTTAAAATCTCCCTTACTGCTACAAAAGATCCGTGGCAATTAATCTCACACACATCTTCTCTTGTATAGGTGGCAGGAGCCTTCATAAAGGCAACCATTACCTCATCTACTATCTCTCCGTCAACTCCTATTATATGGCCATAACGAAGGTACCTATTATCCTTATCTGGATCTATTGGCCTTTTATTTATCGGCCTAAAAATTTCATTTATTATAGAAAGGGTCCTATCCCCTGTCATTCTCACTATCGAAATCCCACCAGTGCCTGCTGGAGTTGAGATAGCTGCTATTGTCTTTGCCATAAATCCTCCTTATGCTATTAGTGATAATCCACTACTTTCACTAGTGGTCTGTAACATAAAGATTATAGTGGAATTTACTATTTTGTCAATATAAAAGCTTGACTATAAGCCATTTATAGAGGATTTTTTTTGAAATATATGCAGAAAAATTAAAAATTTGCAAAATTTCCACAAAATTTATTTCTTTTCTTGGCTAAATATGATATATTAGAAGTAACGAAAAATTTTTGGAGGAAATATGAACTTATCATCACTATCTTCCCTACAATGGAACCTAATAGCAGGTGGACTTGCTATCTTTTTATTTGGTATCAGCCTAATGGGTGATGCCCTAACAAATTTTGCAGGACCAAAAATGAGAGGTTATGTTGAAAAATACACCTCCAACCCTATCAAGGGTGTCCTTGTAGGTATAGTAATTACAGGACTCATCCAGTCCTCATCAGCAACTACAGTTATAGCGATATCCTTTGTAAAAGCAGGAATCATGAGCCTAGAGCAGGCCATAGGAGTAACTCTCGGAGCCAACATCGGTACAACTGTTACATCTATCTTAATAGGTTTTAACCTAGGCTATTTATCTTACTTTATAGCCCTCCTAGGTGTATTGATCTTTATGTTCTCTGCTAAGAGAAAAAATAAATACATAGGAGAAATCTTTATTGGTTTCGGCCTTTTATTTATAGGGCTTGAAATGATGGGAGGATCCCTAGAAGAGTTAAAGAACATCCCAGGCTTTGAGGATATAGTAGCAAATGTAGGCCAAAGACCATTTTTAGGAGTACTAATAGGTGCAGCCCTAACAGCCCTACTCCAATCATCATCAGCCTTTATAGGTATAACTCAGTCCTTATTCGCATCAGGCGCAATCAGCCTAAACGTAGCTCTTGCCCTAATGTTTGGTGCAAATATAGGTACTTGTATAACCGCCATACTAGCAAGTCTTGGAGGAAGTTTGTCAGCAAAAAGGACATCCTTGTTCCATATCTTGTTTAACGTATCAATCTCCCTAGTATTTTTAATAATCCTAGACGCATATGAAAGCCTAGTCAGAGCCATATCGCGAGCCATTGGTGCAAGTGACCTAATGACTATAGCGGTAGGACACTTTACCTTCAACTTCATAGGAATGATAATTTTCATACCATTAATAAAAATAGTAGCAAGATTCCTAAGAAAAGTCATCCCAGGCAAAGACTCAATCCTTACAGATCTTGGCAACATCGAGCTAGATGAAAAACTAATATCTGCCTTCCCAGCAGCTGCCCTATCACAAACAAAAACAGCTGTTATCCAGGAATCAGTAGTAGCCCTTGAAAACATCAAGGCAACCAAATCCTACCTCAATACCAAGGATAAAAAATACTACGAAACATCCAAGGAAGCAGAAGCTATGGTAAACGACATGGATACAAAAATCCAAGCCTACCTCTTAAACCTATCTCAAAACCAACTGCCACCAGAGATAGAAAAAGATATGCAGACCTATTTGCAGGTACAAATGAATGTCGAAAGAATCTCAGACCTATCAGAAAACTTGGCTGACTACTATCATGAGATTTACGAATCAGGCACAGGCTACGGCAAGGAAGCCCTAGACGATCTAAACGACATCTGTGACCTAGTAATAAACAATATAGTATCAGCAATAGAAATCTTTGAAGAAGAGGACCTAAGCAGGTTTGATAAGCTTACAGAAGACGAAGCGGCCCTAAACCTTATGGAAATCTCCCTAAGAAAGAGCCACTACGCAAGGCTAAAAACAGGTATAGACATGACAACCATGGCATCTTATGTCTACAACGACATCCTATCCACCATGGAAAGAATCGGCGACCACGCTTATAACATAGCCAGAGCAACCATAGAGCCAGTAAAAACTCACAATGATATCCAAATCGAAGACGCAGAAGGTAACGACCTTTATTAAAAACTAAGCCCCGCCAAGGGGCTTTTTGCTTTGGCAAAATACTCATCTTTTGACATAAATTTTATTATAATATATAATTAAAAAAATAAAACTAGGAGGGTGTTTTGGGAAATTTTGATATCTTTAACCTGTATCTTTTATTAAGGGTAAGCCTGTCAGTATTGGCAGGTTTTATAATAGGATCTGAGAGAGAAAATAAAAACAAATCAGCTGGTACAAGGACCCACACCCTAGTCTGTCTTGGGGCAAGCCTTGCAATGATTATCTCGAAATATGGATTTTATGATGTAGATAATTTCGATGCAGCAAGAGTAGCAGCCCAGATTGTGTCAGGAGTAGGATTTTTGGGTGCAGGAGTAATCTTTGTAAAAAACTACGGAGTAACAGGCCTAACCACTGCAGCTGGCATTTGGACTACATCCATAATAGGCATGGCCTTTGGATCTGGGATGTATTTTATAGGTATAGTTGCCACAGCCTTCATAGTTTTCTTTCAATCCTATATGTTCCCAGGGGAAATCTTCCAAAGACACTCCCAATACACAGCCCTTATAGAATCAAGAAACTCAAATATAATAGGCAAAATCGATAACTACATAGACGAAAATAGCCTCCACAAAAAAGGCTACAACCTTAGATTTAAAGACGAGAAATTTATCCTAAACTTCCAAATCTTCCCCAAAGACCAAGAAGAACTAGCCCACTTCGTATCCTTTCTAGAAAACGACCTCCACGTGGAGAAGTTTGATATATTCTAGAAAATTATAATATAATCTCTATGAGGATAAAACTTAAAAAGGTGATGGCAAAATAGATTTACCTATTTTACAACATCACCTTTTTCTATGTTTGGACTTTTGAAACAACCCCTTTATTTTATTTTCTTAATATAAATAAATATTCATGGGCTATTAATAGGAAATTATAATCTACGCTTCTTTGTTTCCAAAACCCTGTTGCCCTTGTATTGTGTTGTTCTTTAATTATAAGTTCTTTTAACTTAAAACCTTCATTTTCAAAAACTTTTAAAACATCAAACCCTAAATGAACCATATGTTTGTTTTTTCTTGTATCACCCATTAAAATAGCACAAAATTTATCTTTTTTAAGTACCCTATAAGATTCAGCAGCAACTTTTTCCATCTCTTTTAGAAAATCATTTATCTTTAAAAGTGACAAATCTTCTTCAATATCATCTGAATATTTTATTATGTCTGCATAAGGAGGATGAGTACATACTAGGTCAATACTTTCATCTTTTAGAAAGTCTAAGTTTCTAGCATCACCCTTTACAAGTTTAACCTTACCCATAGGTCTATCGTTCAAATTAAAATCTATTTTTTCTTTGCACCTATTTAAGGCTACATCATTGACATCAACACCAATTATATTTCGGTTTAATAGCTTAGCTTCAACTAAAGTTGTACCTCCTCCAGCAAACTGATCTAAAACTAAATCATCTTCCTCTGAATATCTCAAAAGAATATTTCTAGGTATATATGGTGACCAATTTCCTCTCCATTTCGCATCATGAGTTGCCCAGTTTCCTCTTTTAGGAAAAGACCAATGAGTAGTCATTTCCAATTCAAAATCATCTGGTTCCCATTTTTTTATTTTAGCCATCTATATAATTACCTCTTTTAGTTTACCATTTTTTAAATCATTTATATTAAAGATTAAATCCATACATTCAAAAGTTTCTTGAAGATTTCTTCTTGCGGATTTCCATCCAAATCCGTCAGTTATCCAAACAAACTTAAATCCATCTATATTTTCAGCTTCTAAAGCTAAATTTTTATAACTTCTTGCGGTTTCATTTAGTTTTGAACCGCCGCTGTTGTAGAAGTTTGTTTCAATAGCATAAATATTTTTATCAGTTTTTATTACATAATCAAATCTTTTACTAGATTTTCCTTTATTAACTATTGAGCCTAGGTTTATATCCCACTTTTCTTCTACATTCTTGGCATAGATCTCTTTGAAATAATTTTTATCTTTAACAAATCCCGCATCTATGATAAAATCTTCAACTAGATCTTCCATTATATGACCACCTCTGTTTTTCCTAGCATTGGAGTCAAGACCAGTTTCGACTCCAATAGCGTAATCAAATAAATTGCTAGTGATTTTGTTTTCCATCAAATCAAATAATCCTGTTTCTTTCATAAAATACATATATTGTTCGGGACTTTGATTTACTTCATCAAAAGAATAAATGAAATCACCATTATCATCAAAAGCATGGATTTCTATTGTTCTTACAGCTAATAGAAGTGGTATAGCTTTTAGACATTCTGGATATTTTTTTATTATGTTATAGAAATCTTTTTCTATGTTTTCAGAACCTATAAGTGAGTTTAATATATTAAGCTCTACTTTATATTTATTTGCATTTCTATATACTTTGTCAAAATCTACATAATATTCATATGTTCTCAAGAAATTAGTGAATGTTAAAAGCCATTTGTTGAAATCTCTCACCTTCATCCTCCTTAAAGTTGTTTATTAAAAGTTCGTATACGAAACCTCTGTTATTCTTGTCTGAATTTATAAATCTTTTTGCTACAACTCTATTTATATTAAAACCATCATATAAATCATCAAAAAAAGAATCATCTGGATCATAATTTTTTGGTTCTGAATTGCTAAGTAGTAAGTGAGCAGATTTCTGATCCATCTCTTTGAAAAAATCAGCCAATTCTCTTTGATTATCATCATTAAAGCTGCCTTTTGTGTAGGCAGTGAAATTTGATGTTGGTTTTATGGGTCTATATGGCGGATCAAAATATACAAATGTATTGGCATCTATAAAGCTTTTAGATTCTTTGTAGTCACCGTGAACTATTTGAACATTTTGAAGTTTTTTATTTACATTTATTAGATTTTCTTTATCTAATATTTTAGGATTTTTATATGAGCCTATAGGGACATTGAATTCTCCACTCATATTTTCTCTGTAAAGACCATTAAATCCAGTTTTATTTAAAAATATAAATAAAGCTGCTTTTCTTAAACTATTAGAGTTTTTTGAAAGTTTTAGTAAGTTGAATTCTTCTCTATTTCTATAATAAATAATTTTTCTTTGTTCATGGTTTAATCCTTGATATTCTTTCTGAAAACCATCTAATATTTCGATTAGAATATCTACATCATCTCTAATTACCTTGTATAAATTCATGGCTTCTTTATTTATATCGCTAATATAGACTTCTTTTAAACCAAAATTATTGATGACATCAAATAGAACTGCGCCCGCTCCAACAAAGGGTTCGCAGTATTTATTGATCGTATCATTAAATGGATAATATTTTCTTATTTCATATAATAATTGACTTTTCCCACCAGCCCATTTTAAAAATGGTTTGGCTAAATTCTCTTTTGCTCGTTCACTCATAGGCACCCTTTCTATTTAATGATGTTATAAGTTACTTTACTCTTTCGCTTAATAAAGATCCTCCTATGAACTTTTCCCATAAAAAAAGAGCACCCTTTCGGATACTCCTTTGTATTTATTCTTCAACGTAGTCTACTACTACATATCTTTGTGGTTCACGGCCTTCTGAATGGCTTGAGACGTTTCTGTGTTTTGCGATTTCTTCGTGGGCTAGGCGTCTTTCGTAGGAGTTCATGTATCTTAGGTTCCATGATTTGCCGCTTTGGGCTACTTTTTGGGCTGTGTCTCTTGCTAGTCTTGCGATTTTTTCGTCTCTACGTCTTTTGTAGTTGTTTATATCTATGTTGACTCTTAGGTTGTTAGCTCTTGAGTCGATTGCTTTTCTTATGATAAATTCGATTGCATCTAGGGTAGATCCACCTTTTCCTATGGCGATGCCTGTGTCTTTTTCTTCGACTTTGGCTTCTAGTTTTATGATTGATCCTTCTAGGTTTCCTATTACGCTTACGTTTTCAAAGTGCATAGCTTTTAGGATTTCTTCTAAAAGTTCTTTGGCCTTGTAGTAGTTGTCTATGTTTGATCGTTTCTTTGATAGGGCGTAATCTCTTTTTTCTCTTGCTTCATCTTCTTGATTTTCTTCTGCTAGAGTAGCTTCTTGATCTTTATCCTCATCTTCAAAGATTTCTTCGCTTTTTTCTTCTATAAATTCTTCAACTTCGGAAGATTTCTCTTTTATAGTTTGGCCTAGGTCTCTTGCTTCTTCCTTGACGGTGTTTTCTTCTTCGTCTTCTAAGATGCCTTCTTCTCTTTTTATTTCTTCTCTTCTTTTTTTGACGTCGTAGGATTTTTCTACTTCTCTTATAGAGTCTATTTCGATTTCAGTTTTGATTTCTTCTAGGACACTGTCCATGTCTTCGTCGTAAGATACTCTTACTACAGCGTCTTTTCCGCCTATTAGGCCTAAAAATCCGCTGCTTCCTTCTTTTATGACGTCTACTGTGACTTCGCTTCTATCTTTACCTATTTCATCTAGGGCGAGCCTTACTGCCTCATCTACTGTTTTAGCTGATTTTGTTAGAGATTTTTTCATTTTTCTTCTACCTTTTTACCTTTCATTGTTAAGTGCATCACTACCATTATTACGAGTCTGAATACTGATGATAGGGTGTAGTAGAGTGGTAGACCCGCTGGTAGTTGTCTAAAGGTAAAGAAAAATATCAGTGGCATGGCTAGCATCATTGTATTCATACCACCCATGGCTTGTTGTTGCTGTGGGTTTGTTTTCATTGAGAAAAGTGTTGTTAATAGTTGGGATAGGGATGTAAGGAGTGGTAGGCCGTACCAGAGTGGATCTGCTTCTAGTAGGGTTGGTACCCAGGCGAAGTCTGTTCTTAAGTGCTCTAGTCCCTCAGGAAATACATATACTCCTGTATCTCTCATCATCCTAAAGAGGCCAAAGAGGACTAATAATTGGATTATCATTGGTAGACATCCTGCAAGTCCTGGTGTTACTCCTTCTTCTTTGTATAGCTCTTGCATCTTTTGTTGAAGTACTTGCTGGTCGTAGCCATATTTCTTTTGGATTTCATCCATTTTTGGTTTAAAGGCTCTGGTTTTTTCTGCTTGCTTTTGGGTTGATATGGTTACTGGTATCGATATTAAACTTACAAGCAGGGTCATTATTATGATTGCTATAGCATAGTAGCTTATAGACTCTGGTTCGGCAAAGTTATTTGCAAGAGAATCATAGATGACTCTCATTAGCTTACCGAGTATTGTTGCTATAAAATTAAACATATATTCTCCGTTTTTATCTATTTTAATCTATGGTATTATCTGGGGTAAGTTCTCATTTTACTGGGTCGTAGCCACCCTTTGAAAATGGATTGCATCGTAAAATTCTCCACAAAGACATAAAAAAAGCCTTAACTGGCCCATATTTCCTAAATGCCTCTAGGGCATAGTTGGAACAAGTTGGGTAGTATTTGCATTTTCCATGGCCTAATTGTGGAGAAATGAATTTTTGATAAAATCTTATCAATTGTATAAAAACTTTATTTAGCATAAAATATCTTCTTTTTTCTAAATGCTTGATTTAGGGCATGACCTAAAGAGGATTTTAGTCTTTGGTAGTCAAATTCTGTGGTATGTTTTTTGGGGATTATAACTATATCTACTCCGTTTAAGTTTTTATAGTTTATCCTTACTATCTCTCTAAGTTTTCTTTTTAGTTGATTTCTACTGTGGGCCTTGCCGATTTTCTTAGATATGGAAAATCCAAATCGCGGTCTATCTAGGCCGTTTTCTCTAACAAGGACTGTGAAATCTCTATTATAGCATGCAAAGTTTTTTTTGTAGACTTTAGTAAAGTCTTTATCTTTCCTTAAACTTAATCTCTTTTCCATATATTATTTGAGATGATTAAGCAGAAAGTCTTTTTCTATTTTTCTTTCTTCTAGATTTAAGCACTCTTCTGCCGCCTGGAGAAGACATTCTTTTTCTAAACCCATGATCTTTTTTTCTTCTTCTTCTATTTGGTTGATAGGTTCTTTTCATTTTTACACCTCCTAATAAATTTTGACTCTTACTATTATATTGAAAATAAGCTCATCTGTCAAGATTTATTTGCTTTTTTTATTAAGCTTAGGCAAGTTTATTTTTTTATTTTCTGTGAATAAATTTCTGCCCTTATTTAAGTATTTTTATTCTTTTTTAGGTTGGTTTTTTGTATAAATATTTATTGTTGATATCTTTGGGGACTTTTTCTTTTTCCACAACTTATAAAGAAAAAATTAGGGTGAATATTTTTAAAAATTTCTGATTAAGTACCTGATAAAATTCCTTAAAATAGACAAATTTCATTTTTTTATATACAAAACTTTTATAAATACACAGACTTATCCACATATCAACAGCACTTTTTTACTCTCTTAATTGACTCTTTTAGACTTATCAAGGTTTTTGTCCAGGAAATGTGGATAAGTTGAAATGATGGCTTGAATATGGTAAAATTAGATGTGTAAAAGTAGGGGTAAAACTATGGATTTACAGGAATTTTTACTTTTCCTTGTGGATAAAACTTATAAATCCTAGGTGATTTATGATTTATATTCTAACAAATCCTAAAATATCAAGACTAATTTTATCAACAAGAGACTTATCCACAACTTATCCCAATTTTGGGGATAAGGTCTATATTTTTCTTAAAAAGCTTGTAATTGCAAGATAAATTTGATGTGGATAAGGCTTAAGAAAGGAATGCTTAGATGAAAAATCTAGAATTCATTACGAGTGAATTAAAAAAAGAAATGAAAATGCATGTATCTGATGACCAGCAATTTGATACATGGATTAATATTTTAAAACCTCTAAACCTCTATAATGGAGTTTTATATTTGGAAATTCCTAAAAAAGATACTCTTTTTATCTTTGAAGGTATCTGGAAGCCTAAACTTCAACAGGCCCTTAATAGTATAGAAGGAAAAATTGGAGGCAAGCTTAAAATAGAAGTGGTAGCTAAGGATGGTGACAACTACCAAAAAATCTTAACCTTGGGTAAAGACTACGACAAAAACGGACAGATGAAAATCGATGAGGTAAAATCTTTTCCAAAACCTCAGCTAGAAGAGGCTAATATTTTTGATAACTTTGTCCAGGGCAAGTCCAACCAATATGCTCTTAGTATTAGCCAGGCTGTAGCAGATACTATCTCTAGGGGAGATGTATCAAAGGTTTATAATCCACTTTTTATCTATGGATCAAGTGGACTTGGAAAAACACACCTTATCCAAGCTATAGCCCATCAAATCCTTGAATCAAGGGATGATGCCTATGTTATGTACCTATCTAGTGAAAAATTCACCAACGAAATGATAGCCGCTTTAAGAACCAATAAAAACCAAGAATTTAGAGAAAAATACCGTTCAGCAGATATCCTTCTTATAGATGATATCCAATTTATAGCCAACAAAGAAGCTACCCAGGAGGAGTTTTTCCATACCTTTAATGACCTTTATAATGCAGGTAAGCAGATAGTAATCACCTCTGATAAGCCACCTAGGGAGATAAAACACCTAGAAGATAGGTTGGTATCAAGGTTTAACTATGGTATCATAGCTGATATTTCAAGACCAGACTATGAAACCCGCGTGGCAATTCTTCAAAAAAAGCTAGAAGATTTGGGGGCTATAATTGATAATTCTATATTATCCTACATAGCCCATGAGATTGATACCAATATAAGAGATCTTGAGGGAGCTCTTTCAACTGCTATAGCCTATGCCAAAAGTGATGGTAGGGTTGAAGTTTCAATGGAAGATGCCATAAAGGGCGTAGGAACCAGGGTCAAAAACAAGAGAAAAAAGCTAACCATAGGAGATATCCAACAGGCTGTTTGTAATAAATATAATGTAAAACTTGCAGACCTTAAGGGTAAGTCTAGGAAGAAGGAGATAGTAAATCCAAGGCAAATTGCCATGTATATTTCTAGAGAACTCCTAGATGATTCTTTAGTAACCATAGCCAATGCCTTTGATAGGGATCATACAACTGTCATCCATGGTATAGATAAGATAACAGATCTTATAGATGAAGATGAAGATTTTAAAATTGAACTAGAAACCCTAATAAAGGAAATTAGGGACTGATTTGGGTATAAGGCTGTGGATAAGTATGTTAATAACTTTTTTAAAAAGAATTTGCTTAAAGCCTATGTGCAAAGTGTGGAAAACTAGCGATTTATACCTCAGTTTATCCATAACTTATAAACATAGCTAAAGCTTGAAATATAAGTCTTTTAAAAAGATATCCACATTTATACACCACCTACTACTAATACTACTAAGTTTAAATAATAGTTAAGGAGCTATCCATGAAATTTGAAATAAAACAAAAAGAATTAATAAAAGCCCTCTCCATAGTAAATAGGGCTGTATCTAAATCTACCAATATACAGATACATGAATTAATATACTTTAGTACAGAAAATGATAGACTATCAATGACTTCTTTTGATGGTGAAATATCTATAAAAACCCTAGCTGACGCAAAAATCATAAAAGATGGAGTTATGGCAGTAAAGGCAGATTTAATTACTAATATTATAAGAAAACTACCAGATGAGCTAGTAAAGATAGAACTAGATAATGGCAAGATTAAAATCTCTTGTAAGAGAAGTAAATTCAACCTAGTTGCCTTTGAATATTTTGACAAGGAAGAAATAAAAATCCCAAATACAGTGGCTCTTTCTATAGATAATGACAAGCTAAAAAGATCTATAAACCAAACAGAATTTGCCACAACCCTAGATGAAACCAAGCTTGCCCTAACAGGTATTCTCTTTGAACTTAGGGAAGGAAAGCTAAATATGGTAGCCCTAGATGGCTACAGGGTAGCTCTTAAAAAAATTAAGCTTGATTACCCAGCTGATTTTGAAAATACAGAATATATTATCCCTAAAAGATCTCTTATAGAATGGTCAAGGATTGTATCTGATGATAGTAAGACTCTTTTATATAAGAATGATAATGACCTAATGTTTGTATCAGAAGATACTACCATGTTATGCAAGGTAATAGATAAAAACTTTATCGACTACAGAAATATCATCAACGATATCTCAGAAACTTCAGTTATAGTAGAAAAATCATCCCTAACATCAGCCCTTGATAGGGCTCAAGTCCTATCAGACCCAGGCAGGGCCAACCTAATTAGAGTTAATATTGAAGATAGGGCCATGACATTAAGAAGCAATTCTGAAATAGGGGATGTTAAGGAAGTAATAGAAATAGACCAAGAAGGAGAAGGACTCGATATAGCCTTTAATGCCAAGTATATGCAAGATGGAGTCAAGGCTTGCGATAGCGAAAAAATCAAACTAAACTTCAAATCAAGCCTAAATCCTTGTCTAATCTACCCTACATCTAGTAAACACGAAGGCGAGGACTATACCTACCTAGTTCTCCCAGTAAGGCTTGCAAGGTAAGATAATGGAAGTATTAGAATTTAAAACAGAAGAAATAAAACTTAAGGATCTCCTAAAGGCGACAGACCTCATCCCTTCAGGAGGCTTAGCCAAGCTTATAATAAGGGAAGAAGGCGTTTTATTAAATAACGAACCTTGTTATATAGCCGGCAAGAAAATCCACCCAGGAGATGAAGTTATCTTCGATGAGGTGAAGATAATTATCAAATAATGTGGATCCAGGATATAAAACTATACAATTTTAGGAATTATTTTTATGAGTCAGTTTCTTTTAATGACTCCACAAATATTTTTATCGGAGACAATGCCCAGGGCAAGACAAATTTACTTGAGTCTTGCTATTACTTGGCCAATGCCACATCCTTTAAAAAGCTAAGGGATAAGGACATAATAAATTTTGGCCAAGATAAGATGGAAATCTCAGGGACTATCAGAAAGGGACGTTCCTTCAAGAAGGTCCTAATTAGGGTCGAAGGGTCTGATAAGAATATTTTCGTAAATGAAGTAGAATATAAGAGGAACAAGGATTTAAAATCGCTTTTTAAACTAGTCTTATTTACCCCAGAGGACCTTTCTATTATTAAAGAGGGTCCCAACCTTAGAAGAGATCTTTTAGATGAGATAATCACATCTATAGACTCTTCCTATGCAAGGGTTAAAAAAGACTATGACAAGATTTTAATTGCTAGAAATAAACTACTTAAAAATAAATCGTCCTCCTACTTTAATGAGCAGCTTGATGCCTTTGATAAGTCCCTAGTCAAGGAAGGCTATAGGATTTATAAGTCAAGGCTAAAGTTTGTAAAATTTGTAGAAAAATATGCCCAGGACTTTCAAACAGCCCTTACCAAAGGAAGGGAAAAGTTAGAAATAGACTACCTTCCAGATATAAGTGCAGAAAATATGGAAGAATACTATAAAAATTTTAGGGCAAAGAGAAATGAGGACTTAAAGTACCTTAGCACTCAAGCTGGTATCCACAGGGATGATATAATAATCAAAATCAACGGAAAAAACACCAGGCTCTTTGCCTCCCAAGGCCAACAAAGGTCAGCTATTATCAATATAAAGCTTGCTGAAGTTAAACTATTGAGGGAGATAAGTGGCGATAGGGCTGTGATTTTGCTTGATGACGTGTTTTCGGAACTAGATGAGACTAGGAGTAAGTTTCTCCTAGAAAATCTATCCGACTACCAAACTATAATCACAGCAACCAACACCAAGAGTTTGGAAAATGTTTCAGCTGATAAGATTTCCTACATCTCAGATGGCAGAATTAGAAAGGATAAATATGACAGAAAACAATTATGATGCTGGTAATATCAGGGTCTTAGAGGGACTAGAACCCGTTAGACTAAGACCTGGTATGTATATCGGCTCAACAAGTTCAAGAGGACTTCACCACCTAGTTTATGAGGTAGTGGATAACTCAGTAGACGAGGCCCTAGCAGGTCGTTGTGACTACATAAAGGTAACTATTGATAAGGATAATGTTGTAAGTGTTGAAGATGACGGATCAGGAATCCCTGTTAAAGAGCACCCAACAACCCATAAGTCAACACTTGAGACTGTTCTTACAGTTCTTCACGCAGGTGGTAAGTTTGATGACTCAGCCTACAAGGTTTCAGGAGGACTCCATGGTGTTGGTGTATCAGTAGTAAACGCCCTTTCAGAATACCTCATAGCAGAGGTAAAAAGAGACGGTCACATCTATAGGATGGAATTTGCTAGAGGAGAAGTCACCAAGGACATAGAAATAGTTGGAAATACAACAGAAACAGGTACAACTATTACCTTTAAGCCAGATAGTGAAATATTTGATACAATTGTTTTTGAAAGATCTATCTTAGAAAATAGGTTTAGGGAGATGGCCTTCCTTAATAGGGGAGTAGAGATAATCTTTGAAGACGAAAGGGAAGATTTTAAGATTTCCTTTAAGTTTGATGGGGGTATTTCAGAATTTGTAACCTTCTTAAACCGCAACAAAGACCCAATCATGAATATGGTTCCTCACTTTGACGGCAGCCAAGAAGGGGTAGAGGTAGAATTTGCCTTCCAATATACAGATGGCTATAGCGAAAATATCCTATCCTATGCCAACAATATCCAAACTCCAGAGGGTGGTACCCACCTTTCAGGTCTTAGGTCATCTTTAACAAGAACATTAAACGACTATGCCAGAAAGTATAACTTTATAAAAGAAAATGAAGACAACCTCCAAGGAGAGGATATCAGAGAAGGTATTACAGCCATCATATCTGTAAAAATTTCTGAGCCACAATTTGAGGGGCAAACCAAGTCTAAGCTTGGTAACTCAGAAGTAAGGGGAGCGGTAGATTCTTATGTATCAGAAAATCTAGCTGCCTTCCTTGAAGAAAATCCAAAACCAGCCAAATCTATAATTGATAAGGCTCTAGCAAGTAGACGTGCCAGAGAAGCAGCAAGAAAGGCAAGAGATCTAACACGTAAAAGGTCAATCCTTGATTCTGCAACCCTTCCAGGCAAGCTTGCTGACTGTCAATCAACAGACATAGGCGAAAATGAAATATTTATCGTCGAGGGTAACTCTGCGGGTGGATCTGCCAAAGGCGGAAGAGATAATAGGATTCAAGCTATCCTTCCACTTAGGGGCAAGATTATGAACGTAGAAAAGGCCCACCTAGATAGGGTTTTAAATTCAGAAGAAATTAAAAATATGATCACAGCCTTCGGTACAGGTATAGGCAAGGAATTTGATATATCAAAACTCCGCTACGGAAAGATAATAATCATGACAGATGCGGACGTGGACGGAGCCCACATCAGGACCCTGCTCCTTACTTTCTTCTATAGGTACATGAAAGAACTTATAGATGAAGGCCACGTTTATGTAGCCCTTCCTCCTTTATATAGGATTAGCCAGGGTAGGAAAGAAAGATATGTATATTCCGATGACGAAAAGGATAAGTTTATCAAAGAACTAGGTGGTGCATCCTATAAGATAAATAGGTATAAGGGTCTAGGTGAGATGAATGCCGAACAATTATGGGAGACAACCATGGATCCAGATAGGCGTGTTCTACTAAGGGTTGAAGAAGACCTAGAATCTACAACTACAGATGATACCTTCTCCCTATTAATGGGTGAAAAGGTAGAACCTAGACGTAACTTTATCCAAGAAAATGCCAAGTACGTTACAGATATAGACGTATAGGAGGCTTAAATGACAGAAAATCAAAACATAATTAATATAGACCTCGAAAAGAAGATGAAAACATCTTATCTTGAGTATTCGATGTCTGTAATAGTAGCAAGGGCCCTACCTGATGTCCGTGATGGCTTAAAACCTGTTCACAGGAGAATCCTTTACGGTATGCAGCAGCTAGGCCTTGATCCAAATAAACCAACCAGAAAATCAGCCAGGATTGTCGGAGATGTAATGGGTAAATTTCACCCTCATGGTGACTCTGCTATCTACGATGCCCTAGTAAGGCTTGCCCAAGACTTTTCAACCAGGTACCCTCTAGCCCAAGGCCAGGGTAACTTTGGTTCTATAGACGGCGATGCGGCAGCTGCCATGCGTTACACAGAAGTAAGGATGAGCAAGATTGCCAAGGAGATGCTTAGGGATATAAACAAGGACACAGTAGACTTTGTACCAAACTTCGATGGCGAAGAGATGGAACCTGCTGTCCTTCCTTCAAGATTTCCAAATCTTCTAGTAAATGGGTCAAACGGTATAGCCGTAGGTATGGCAACTAACATGGCCCCTCACAACCTGGGTGAGGCTATAGACGCATGTATTGCCTACATGAAAGACCCAGAAATCGAAATAGATGACCTACTAAAAATCATCCCAGGACCAGACTTCCCAACAGGGGCCCATATCTTAGGCAAATCTGGCATTAGAGATGCCTATATGACAGGCAGAGGCAAGATTAAGCAAAGAGCAGTAGCAAGAATCGAGCCTTTTAAGAAAAATAGGGAAAGAATAATAATTACAGAAATTCCCTACCAGGTAAATAAGGCAAGACTTATAGAAAAAATTGCCAACCTTGTTAAGGAAAAAAGAGTAGAGGGCATTTCTGATATCAGAGACGAATCTAACAGAAAGGGCATGAGAATTGTCATTGAAATCAAGAGAGATTCCAATGCAAATATAGTCCTAAATAACCTTTATAAGTATACCCAACTAGAAAATACCTTTGGTATTATAAACCTAGCCCTTGTTAATGGGGAGCCAAAGGTTTTAACTCTCAAAGACCTTATAGCAAACTACGTAGAGCACCAAAAGGAAGTGGTAACCCGTAGGACCAACTTTGACCTATCCAAGGCCCGCGAGAGAAAACATATAGTAGAGGGTCTTATTATAGCCATAGACCACATAGATGAGATCATAAAAATTATTAGGTCTTCCTATGACAATGACCAAATCAAAAAGATCTTCTTTGATAGGTATAAACTATCAGATGCTCAGTCTCAAGCGATTTTAGACATGCAATTAAAACGTCTATCAGGTCTAGAAATTGAAAAGCTAAAGGCAGAAAATAAGGAACTTAAAGAAACTATTGAGTACTTACTCTCAATCCTAAACTCTGAAGAGACTTTAATTAACCTAATAATTGATGAAATTACAGAAATCAAGGAAAAATACGCCGATGATAGACGTACAAAGATAGTCCCAGATGAGGGAGAACTTGATATAACCGAGCTAATAGAAGAAGAAGATATCCTAATTACCCTAACCAAGGATGGCTACATCAAGAGACTTCCTATAGATACCTACAAGGTACAAAATAGGGGTGGTAAGGGCATTGCAGCTGGCAATACCAAGGAAGGTGACTTTATCAAAAAGATAATCACAACCAACACCCACGAAGACCTCTTAATCTTTACCTCCCTAGGTAAGGTTTACTCCCTAGAAGCCTACAGGATTCCAGAAGGAAGCCGTACATCAAGGGGACAGGCTATAATAAATATCCTAAATCTAGAAAGTGGCGAAAAAATCACAGAAATGATGGCCCTTTCGGAAATAGATAAAAATAGCCAGGTAGTCCTTCAAACCCAAAACGGTCAAATCAAAAAAACCGACGCAGAAAACTTCACCAATATTAGAAGAAATGGCATTATAGCTATTTCCCTAAAAGATAACGATAAGCTAATATCTGTAAGACAGATTGAAAAGGACGAAGAGTTAATTATCTCTACTCAAAATGGTATGACTATCCAGTTTAACACCAAAGACGTCAGAACCATGGGCAGGACCGCCATGGGGGTTAGGGCTATAAGACTTGATAAGGACGATGCAGTAGTAAGTATGAATATCAAGGGCGATGAGACCTATCTTTTAGTTGTGACAAGAAATGGATTTGGTAAAAAAACCTCCTTTAACAACTTCAAAAACCAAAACAGGGGCGGCAAGGGTGTAAGATGCCATAAGGTTAATGAAAAAACCGGCAAGGTAGTAGATACCCTCCCAGTAGACCTAGATACAGATATCATGATGGTATCTAAAAAAGGTGATATGATAAGACTTGTAGCGAGAGATGTATCAACTACAGGCAGAAATACCCTAGGTGTTAAGCTTAAAAATCTCGCCAGCGAAGAAGATGCTATAGTTTCAGTTACAACCTATGATAACATGTTGGAAGATGAGGAAAAAGATGTTTGAAAGTAAGATTTACGATAAGGAAAAATTTCTCCTAGTAGAAGTAAAAGGCGATCTTGATATCTATGCAGAAGATGAATTTAAAAGTTTTATAGAAAGAGAAATCGAAGGGGCAGATAGGGATATTTTAATAGATATAAAAGACCTTGACTACCTAGATTCTACAGGCCTGGGCCTATTTATGAAAATCTATAAGATTGCCAAGGAAAAAGATAGGTCAGTATCCATAATAAATCCAAAGGAAAATATCTTAAAACTTTTCAAAATTACAGACCTAACAGATGTCTTTAATATGGAGTAAGTATGGATAAGATAAGTATAAAAATACCAGCTAACAAAAAATACCAAAAGTCAGTAAGACTCTTTGTAGCAGGCCTTGGCTCAGAAATGGGTTTTAATATAGAGCAAATCGAAGATTTGAAGGTCCTAGTAAGTGAGTCTATAAACTACAAGATGGGAAGAGAAGGTCTTGACCTAAATTTCCTTGTAGGAGATGAAAAGCTAACCCTAGAAGTAGTTGGCCAAGATAAAAAAGACGATCCAAGGGCTATAGCCATGAGAGATGCGATCCTAGAAGCCCTTGCAGATGAGATAAAAACCGAGGGAGACCTCTTGAGTATAACTATGAGGAAGACTCATGCCTAAGCCAAATGCCAGCCAAGAGTACAAGGAAGAAATAAATAAAAAGTTTGAGGAATTTTATAAAACTCGCGATAAAAAGCTAAGAGATGAGCTAATCGAAGAGCACATGTATATAGTTGATATCCTATCAAATAAGTATGTAGGCAAGGGAATCGAAAAAGATGACCTCTACCAGGTAGCAAGCTTAGGACTAATAAACGCTGTAGACCGCTTTGACCCAACTAAAGGCTATGCCTTCTCCTCCTTTGCAACTCCGACAATTATGGGAGAGCTTAAGAGATATTTTAGGGACAAGGGTTGGGTAATAAGGGTGCCAAGACGTATCCAAAATCTTTACAAAAAGATAAATGTAGCCAAGAAAATCCTTCCCCAGGAACTCCAAAGAGTGCCAACCATAGCAGACATAGCTGATTACCTGGGAGAAGATGAGGAAACCATCCTTGAAACCATGGAAGCAAGCAAGGTCTACACTCCCCAGTCCCTCGATATGAAATACACTGTCCAAAAGGGAGAAAATTCTATCGACCTTGCAGAAATAATAGGTGAAGAAGATAAGAACTTCGATTCAATCGAGCTTAAGGACTTGATAGATAAATCCAAGGAAAGGCTAACCGACCTAGAAAAAGAAATCCTAGAACTTAGGTACTATGAGGGCAGAACCCAGGTTGACATAGCAGAAAGCCTTGATATAAGCCAGATGACTGTATCAAGACTTGAGAAAAAAATCCTAAATAAATTCTCCATAGAATTTGAAAGGATGGCTGAAAATTGATAAAAAATAACAAAGCCTATATGCTAATAGGACTAGCCCTTATAAGCCTAGCACTAATTTTAGGACAAGACTTGCCAGACCTTGCAAGGGGCCTTGTTACAGGTCTAGGCATCGGCTTTCTAATCCTAAGCACAGGTATAGAAGATAAGTGCAAAAGAAACTATATATGAAAACAAAACTCTTTCCACAGACGGAAGGAGTTTTTCTATGAAAAATTTTATAAAATGGGTAGAAATAAAAAAAGAGAGGAGATTTTATGAATA
>NZ_CALGYW010000041.1 GCF_937934665.1 uncultured Anaerococcus sp. | reverse complement strand
CCCATTTGTTGTTTTTCGTGGTTTAGTTCTTTTAGTAGCGATACTCCCATCAATATCATTATTAATGAAAATGGGAGGGCTACAATTATTAGGGTGTTTTCTAGGGCTGTTAGTCCTCCTGAAAACAGTAGTGATATGGATATTACCGCGAGGATTGCTCCCCATATTACTTTTTTCGCACCTGATGGGTTCAGGTTTCCATTTTCTGATAGCATGGCTAGGACAAAGGTCGCTGAGTCTGCACTGGTTACAAAAAATGATATTATGAGTATGAGGGCCACTAGGGATAAGATTTGTCCTAGAGGATAGTGAGAGAAGGTCGCAAAGAGGACTTCTTCTGTAGCAAAACCTGTTAGGTCAATTCCCTTTGTTTGTAGGTTAGTTGATAGGGTACCAAAGGATGTAAACCAGATAAAGCTTAGCATGGTAGGTATTAGTAGAACTACTGTTAAAAACTCTCTGATAGTTCTTCCTTTTGATATTCTCGCTATAAATACTCCTACAAATGGTGACCAGGATATCCACCAAGCCCAGTAAAATATTGTCCAACTATTGATCCATGGACGGTATTCTGGCTCAAAGGATGATGCTCTAAAGCTCATTCCAAAAAAGTTTTGTATATAATTACCTATCGAATCTGTGAGGTTATCAAGGATGGTTACTGATGGACCTACTACAATTGCTATAGCTAATAGACCAATGGCCAGGATTAGGTTTAGGTTTGATAAGATTTTAACTCCCTTACCTAGTCCTGATAGGGCACTCATTACAAAGAGAGCAGTGGTTATGATTATAATAATGGTTTGGACTTTGAAATTATTTGGGATACCAAATAAGAAAGATAATCCACCATTTATCTGACTTGCACCAAAACCTAAGGTTGTAGCTACACCTATGACTGTGGCAACTATTGTTACTACATCAATTAACTTGCCGATGATCCCTTCAGTCTTTTCTCCTATAAGAGGCTTGAAGGTCACTGATAGGAGGTATTTTTCTTGCTTTCTAAATCCAAAATACGCTAGGGCAAGACCTACTATGGCATATACACCCCAGGCATGGATTCCCCAATGGAAAAATGTATATTTGAAGGAATCTGCCAGCGCCTTGGCTGTACCAGGCTCAGCAGCTGGTGAGTTTATAGCGTAGTGGCTAAGGGGTTCTGCCGCGCCATAGAAAACTAAGCCAATGCCCATCCCTGCAGAAAACATCATGGCTACCCATGATCTTGTAGAGTGGTCAGGTTCTGAATTAGGATTACCTAGTTTTATTTGTCCGATAGGACTTACTATTAGATAAAAAAGGAAAAATAATATCCCTGTTACTAATAAAAGGTAAAACCAACCAAATTTGGTGGTTATCTGTTCTGTTAAGTTTGATGTGAAATCTTGAAATGGTCCTGGTATGAAGATACCTCCTGCTACCAATAATAAGAGGATAGCAAGGGATCCTACATAGACCTTGTTAAAAATCTTTGATGAATTTTTTTCTGTCATTCATGCTCCTTTCTTGCTTATAAAATAAATCAAAA
>NZ_CALGYW010000040.1 GCF_937934665.1 uncultured Anaerococcus sp. | reverse complement strand
ATTTTCCTGCGCATTGTGTGCTTGTAAAATTGTGAAAACCGCAAAAAATTTTGCTTACAAAATTTTTTACTACATTTAAAATGAGTGATTATCAGTAGTCATATGTTAGGATCCAGTACTGATTATCACTCATTTTCTTATGCGTTTAGTTCTTTCGCTAATTTTGATGTTGTTGCTGCTACTCTGTTTTTGTGGATAACATTTTTGCTTTCAGCTTGTTTTAGCTTTTTATCAACAACTTTAAATACTTCTCTAGCTTCTTCTAGGTTTCCTGCTTCTACTAGAGCTTCAAACTTTTTGATGTATGTCTTTATTTCAGATTTTCTAGATTTGTTTCTAAGTGTATTTCTCTTAGCAACATCTATTCTTTTTTGACTTGATTTAATATTTGCCATTCTATTTTCACCTCTCTTCTGTTTTGCTTGACTTATGTATTCTACCATAAATTTATAAAAAGTTCAAGTTTTTATTTATATTAGCTTATTTTTTTGAGAATTGAATCAAACTAGTATATAATTAAATAGAAATGAGAGGTTAGATATGAAGGAAGAAAATATACAAAATAAAAAAGAAAATTCGTTATTAAATACCCTTTGGGATTGGGTTAAAACTATTATAGTAGCTCTCGCTATTACATTTTTTATAAAAATGTTTATCGTTGACGCTACAATAGTATCAGGCAAGTCTATGTTAAATACTCTCCATGACGGTGATTGGCTGATGGTTAATAAGGTTGGCAAGCACTTTAGAGATTACAAAAGAGGAGAGATTGTAATTTTAAATGCACCAGACTTTCCTAATAGACTTTATGTCAAAAGAGTAATAGGCGTTCCTGGTGATTTTGTAGAGCTAAGAGATGGGGATGTCTATGTCAACAGTGAAAAACTTGAAGAAAAATACCTAGATGTTGATCATACTCCAGCCAAGACTGATCAGGTAGGATGGGTTCTAGGAGGCAATGAATATTTAGTTTTTGGTGATAACAGGACCAATTCTAATGATTCGAGGGATTTCGGACAAATTTATAAGGAAGAGATTGTAGGCCATGCATTTTTTAGGATATATCCTTTTGCTGATGCAGGCATGATTGATAACAATCCTTACGAAAATTAATTAGTAGGAGATATATGACTAAGAAAAAAGATAACATTAGAAACTTTTCTATTATTGCCCATATCGATCATGGCAAATCTACCCTTGCTGATAGACTTATAGAAAAAAGTGAGAATATCAGCCAAAGGGATATAAAAGAACAAATGCTTGATGATATGGAGCTAGAGCAAGAACGTGGTATTACAATTAAATTAAAATCAATTAAGATCCACTACAAGGCTCGCGATGGAAAAGTTTATGACCTAAATTTAATTGATACACCAGGCCACGTAGACTTTAACTATGAGGTTTCAAGGTCTCTTAAGGCCTGTGAGGGAGCAATACTTGTTGTAGATGCAAGCCAGGGTGTAGAGGCACAAACCCTTGCTAATACCTACCTTGCGCTAGAGCAAGATTTAGAGATTCTTCCAGTTTTAAACAAGATTGACCTTCCAAGTGCAAGGGTTGATGAGGTAAAACTTGAGATAGAAAATCAAATCGGTCTAGACACAGACCATGCACCTTTAGTATCAGCTAAGACTGGGCTAAATATAGAAGATGTTCTAGAAGATATAGTTAATAATATACCGGCTCCAGAAGATCACGATGATAAGCCGCTTAAGGCACTTATCTTCGATTCTTATTATGATTCCTATGTAGGTGTTATATGCTACATAAGAGTTTTTGAAGGTGTAGTTCGCCCAGGAGATGAGATTAAGATGATGAATACCGGTAAGGTTTTTGAAGTAAACCAAGTCGGTTACACATCAAGGGGAAGGGTTGCTACTAAGGAACTTAGGTCAGGAGATGTTGGTTTTATAGAAGCATCAATCAAGCAAGTTAAGGATGCAAGAGTCGGTGATACTATAACTACTGTTGAAAACCCAACAAATAAACCTCTAGCAGGCTACAAGGAAGTCCTACCTATGGTTTATTCAGGAATCTATCCTGCAGAGGGTGAATCTTTTGATAAACTAAGAGATTCTCTAGAAAAGCTTCAGGTAAATGATGCTGCCCTTGTATTTGAGCAAGAAAACTCCCAAGCCCTAGGTGTTGGTCTAAGGGCAGGTTTCCTTGGACTTTTGCACATGGATATTATTACCCAAAGGCTAGAAAGAGAATACGACCTTGATATCATAGCTACAGCACCTTCTGTAATCTATAAGATAAAGCTAAAGGGAGAGGATGAAGAAAAGGAACTTCAAAATCCTAATGATTTTCCTGAACCAACAGAGATAGAGTATATCAAGGAACCTATGACCCTATCAGAGATAATTACTCCAAAAGATTATATTGGCCAAGTTATGGACCTTGCCCAATCTAGGCGAGGCGAGCTTGTAAATATGACTTATATAGATGAAACTAGGGTGTCAATTAAGTATAAGATTCCTCTAAGCGAGGTAATTTATAACTTCTTTGATAGCTTAAAATCAAGGACTAGGGGTTATGCTTCTCTTGATTATGAGGTAACTAACTATGTAGTTTCAAACCTTGTTAAGCTTGATATTCTAATTAATGAACAAAACGTCGATGCCCTATCTCTTATTGTTCATAGAGATTCTGCCTATACAAGGGGTCGTGGTATTGTTGAAAAACTCAAAGATGAGATACCAAGACAACAATTCGCAGTACCAATTCAGGCTGCCATAGGTGGTAAGATTATAGCCAGAGAAACTGTAAGGGCTTTAAGAAAAGATGTAATAGCTAAGTGTTACGGTGGAGATATTTCAAGAAAGAAAAAGCTTCTTGAGAAACAAAAAGAAGGTAAGAAGAAAATGCGTCAACTTGGAAATGTTGAAGTCCCACAAGACGCCTTCCTATCAGTATTAAAATTAGATGATGAATAAAATCGCAATTTAAAAGGATGTGAATTTCACATCCTTTTTTGCTCTCTATATATGCTTAAGAATATTAAAAATAGGTAGATTCCAAGACTTAGTAATAATATATATTTAAAATCAGTCATTGGGTAATAGCTTGCTGTATTAAATCCTTTTATAGAAATTATCCCTAAGAAAAGTGAAAGAGGACCACCTATTAATATAGTTTTTATTGGTAGACTTAGGGATTTTTTTCTGAGTTTTTCTTGTAAAAATATGGCAAAAGCTATTACAAAAAATCCAATGATTGACATCCAGGCATATAAACCAAAGACCAATCTTGGAAGTAGAGTTTGGCGGACTTCGCCAGATCCGATTACCATATTTGGCATGGAGTCGTGGTTTTGGTAGAGAACCATCTTTAAATCGTCCTTATGAAAAGTAAGGGATTTGTTTGGACTATTCTTATTAAAAATTTCGTCGTATTTTGTAGTGTAGGCATCAAGGTATATGGCATCTTCTGTATCAGTATAATCAATTCCGCTAACCTTATCAGAAAATTCCACAGTATAAATTTCATCATTCTTGTAAACTTTGAACAAGTCCTTCTCGTATTCAATATGCCTTGGTGTATTGAGGTAGGAGATGATAAAAATAAGGATAGACCCTATAAGGCTTATAACTGCCAAGGTAAAATACCTTGTTTCTTTTTTTATCCTTTTTTCTACAAAGTCTAGGGGCTTTGTATTTTTATTTTCAATTTCTATATCTTCTTTTAAAAGATTTTTACACTCTGGACAAGTTTTTAAATGGTCTTCAACAAAGGTTTTTGATTCTTCGCTTAAGAGATTTTCCTCATAAAGTGGAAGTAAATCTTTTATAATTTCGCACTTATTCATAATTTTCCTCCAATTCTATTCTTAATTTTTCCTTAGCTCTGTGGTAGACAACGCAGGCCCAGTTTTGATTTTTCTTATAAATTTCACCGATTTCCTTAAAAGATAGGTCATTAAGTCTTAGTTTAACAACGTCTTTATAAGGATTTTCTAGTTTGTTTATAGCAAGGTCTAAGCTTGTTAGTCGTTCTCTCTTCAATAAATCCTTTTCAAAAGATTCTAAATTCTTATCAAAGTCTTCAATTTTATCAGTAAGTAAAATTTTTTTGTTCTTATTATAATAATTATAATAGGTATTTTTTCCTACCTGAAATAAGTAGGATTTAACTTTAGAGTCCTCAATTGATTCAATATTTTTCATAGCTCTTATAAAGGACTCTGAGCATATATCTTGGGCGATTTCTTTGTTTTTGCACAGATATAGTAAAAATCTATACAAGTCGTCAAAATATATCCTATAAATTTTTTCTATATCCATAATTCCTCCTTCATATAGTAGACAAATAACTTAGTCATATCTTACAAAATTTTAAAATAAATTCCATTATTGTATAGTATATTTATCATGAAAAGGAGTTTATATGGATATTAAAATAGATTTATCTTCAATTAAGTTAAAAACAGAAAGACTTATTTTAAGGGCTTTCGAAAATAGGGATTTAAAAGATTTATATGAATATGCCAAGATTCCAGGGCTAGGGGAGATGGCCGGCTGGGCCCATCACCAAAGCCTAGAAGATAGCAAAAAAGTTTTGGAAAAATTTAAAAAAGATAAGGATGTTCTTGCTATAGAAAAAGATGGCAAGGTTATAGGATCTATCGGTCTTCATCCAGTTGATGAAGAATTTTATAAGGAATATAAGGACCTAAAGGGCAAGGAGCTAGGTTTTGTCCTAAGCGAATTCTACCACAGGCAAAAGATAATGACTGAAGCTATCAAGGCCATAATGAAATATGCCTTTGAAGACTTAGGGCTTGATTATTTATCTGCTGGTTACTTTAGGGGGAATTTCAAATCTAGGTGGTTTCAACAGAAACTAGGCTTTAATTATTATGGTAGCCATATTGTGAAACTTGCCATGGGTAATCTTGAACCAGTCCACCAGACAATCTTTACCAAGGAAGACTACCTAGAAAATAAGACAGGCCATGTAGTAAAAAAGAAAAAATCAAAGCCGAGTGTAGAACTCGTCGCAAAAGGTGAGACGGAAATTATAAGAAGACTTTATTTTGAAAAAGAAGATGAATATAAGTCTCAAAATAAAGAAAATTCTTACTATATAGTTGTAGTTGAAGGTAGGGTAAGGATTATAGCAGGTGGTAAAGAGTACACATATTTTCCAGCAGATGCCCTTAGGATAAAAAAAGGTCAGGACTTTACTATTATTAGTAGGTCAGCTGCTAAACTCGTTTTGATAGAAGTGATTGGTCATCATGAATAAGGTTGGAGCTTATATTCACATTCCTTTTTGCGAAAAAAAGTGCTATTATTGTGACTTTGCAGCCTTTCCTAGCCTTGAAAACTGGATAGAGCCTTATGTAGACAATCTTATAAAAGAGATAAGACTTTATAGGGAAAAGATGGATGTAATTATTGATTCAATCTATATTGGAGGAGGAACTCCTTCTTATATAAATCCATCTTTTATAGAAAAAATATTCGAAGAAATCTATAAGTTTAAAACTGACATAAAAGAATTTACCATAGAGACAAATCCAAATTCTCTTGATAGAAATAAACTTAAGACTTACAAGGAGCTTGGAATAAACAGGATTAGCCTAGGAGTTCAGTCCTTTGATGATGTAGTTCTTAAAAATATCGGTAGAAATCACACCAAAGATAGGGCGATTAGAGATATTCAAATGATAAAGGATGCGGGATTTGATAATCTATCTTTTGATTTAATGTTAAATCTTCCCAGTCAAGATTTTCAAAGTGTAAAAAGAGATTTAGAAATGGTTAAAATTTTAAAACCTAATCACATTTCTTGGTATTCTCTAATTTTGGATAAGGGATCAAGATTTTATGCTCTTGACAAGGAAGGTAAGCTTGATTTAATGGATTCAGACCTTGAAGTGGATATATTTTCTTATCTAGTTGAGGAACTAGAAAAAATTGGTCTAAATCGTTATGAAATCTCAAATTTCGCACAAAGAGGATGTGAGTCTTTTCATAATAAAAAATATTGGAATGGAGATGGCTATTTAGGTTTTGGTTTATCAGCTGCAGGTTTTATTGACAATACTAGATACAATAATACTAGAAATCTTGCAATCTATGATAAAATGCTAAAAAATAATAATCTTCCTATAATAAATAAAGAGTTTATCGACAAAGATGAAAGTGAAAAAGAATATATTATTTTTAAACTCAGGGAAAGCGAAGGAATCAACTTAGAATTTTTCAGGGATAAATTCGGAGCTGATTTTTTAGAAAAATACAAAGATGCAATTCATAAATATGAAGCTTATGGATTATTTGAAATTGATGACTATTTTAGATTTACAAAAAAAGGCTTTAGCCTTTCTAATGAGTTTTTTGTAGAAATAATTTAAGTTTTAAATAAAAAAATCTTAATTGGGTATAGATAAGATATAAAGATTAGTAAAAAAATCTATTAGTAAAAGGAGACAATTTATGACAATTAAAAAAGTAACAATAGCAGGCGGTGGCGTACTTGGTGCTCAAATTGCATATGCAACCGCATTTCACGGTTATGATGTAACAATTTGGGGCAGACGTGATGATTCAATCGAAAGAATCAAACCAAGAGTTGACCGTCTTCATCAAATATATAGCCAAGAGTTAGAAGTAGCTCCTTCTTACATTGGTGAGAAAAATCCTAATTTCCCAAGATCCTTCTTTAACTCAAAAGAAGAAATTACAGAAGAAAAAATAGCACAACTAAAAGATGTAAATGAAAAAGTCTATGAGGGACTAAAATACACAACAGACCTAGAAGAAGCCTTTGGAGATTCTGACCTAGTTATAGAAGCAATCGCTGAAGTGGTTGAGCAAAAGAAAGATTTTTATGAAAAAATCGCCCCATACCTAAAAGATGAGGCAATCCTTGTAACAAACTCTTCAACCCTACTTCCTTCAATGTTTAGGGAATATACAGGTAGGGAAGAGAGGTTCCTAAGTCTTCACTTCGCAAATAATATCCACAGACAAAACCTAGCTGAGGTTATGAGACACGATAAGACAGATGATGGAGTTTTTGAAGAAGTTGTAGAATTTGCAAGATCAATTGGTATGTACCCAGCAGTAATTAAAAAAGAACAACCTGGCTACATTTTAAACTCAATCCTCGTTCCTGTAATAAATGCAGGTCTTACTCTTTACGGAAATGATGTAGCAGACCCAGTTGATATTGATATGGACTGGAAAATTGGTACAGGTTCACCAAAGGGCCCATTTGAGATAATAGATATAGTTGGTATTACAACTGTAGTTAATATCTTAAGTAATAATCCTGCTTCAAGTGACCCATCTACTCCAATTGGTAAGGCAATGATTAAACTAAATGAAATGTTAGATAAGGGTCTTAAAGGAGTAGAAACAGGGGAAGGCTTTTATAAATATAAATAAGAAAAGCATCAAAAAGTGGCTAAGTCGCCACTTTTTTCTTGGGTTTTTATAAATTGGCTTGAAATAATTTAATACTAGCTTTTAATTTTACTTGACATATATTTTTAACTTAGTATATTATTATTAGCAGTCGGAAGTAAAGAGTGCTAAAAGGAGTGAAAGACTTTGAAAGATAGAAGAATGCAGATACTTTTCACTATCATAAATTCTTATATCTTGGCAGGAGAGCCGGTCGGTTCTAAGTCATTGGCTGATGATTATTCCTTTGATGTCTCAGCAGCTACTATTAGAAACGACATGAGTGACCTTGAGAAAAAAGGGCTACTAAAAAAGGCCCACACTTCAAGTGGCAGGCTCCCATCAGATAAGGGTTATAGGTTTTTTGTGGACTATTTACTTGAAAATGGTCTTATAGAAGCAAGGCCTAGACCTGACTTTACAAGTCTAAAAAAGATGCTCGATAAGAGATACCACAATGCTACAGATATAGTAAGATCTGCCACAAAGATACTGGCAGGTATTACAAATCTAACGGCTGTCTCTGTTACTTACAAAAATCAAATAAAATCTATAGCCAATATCGAACTTCTGAGAGTAAATGATTACTCCCTACTTTTGATAGTGGTTTATGATAATGGTTTAATAGTAAATGATATGATTTATCTAAGGTATGCTATAGAAGATAAGGACCTTGAATTTATAAATAGGCTTATCCAAAGTGAGCTAGTGGGTTCAAATATTTTGCATCTGTCTGATAAGATAAAGAAGATTGAAGAAAAGTTAAGTCTCAATTATAAGTATTTGCTCGATATAGTCCAAACTAAGATGAAAAATGAATCTGTAAAAGATTCAAATAAAGAAATCAAGATAGAGGGTTTGGGTAATATATTCAACTTCAAAGAATTTGATGATATAGTCAAAGCTAAAGAATTTATCAATCTCTTTGAAAGTCCAGATATTATTACAGATTTTCTAACTGATAATAATGATAAAAGCCTTGTCATCACTATCGGAGAAGAAAATGAAATTGACCAGTTAAAAGAAAATACAATCATAACTTCTTATTTTAAGGTAGACGAAAACACTATCGGTCAGATAGGAGTTGTAGGTTTAACCAGGATAAATTATAAGGAAGTAATTGAGAGTATCAACCTAGTATCAGATTTATTAAATCAATAAGAGGAAGGTGAATGATTTGGCAGACGATATAAAAAAAGATGAAAATATCGACGAGGAAGTCGAAGATATAGAAGATATAAAAGAAAAAGAAGATGAAATAGAAGAAGACCTTGAAGAAGAAATCATAGACGCAGAAATAGTCGAAGATGAAGAAGATTCTTCAGTTAATCAAGCTAATAATGAATATGTAGAAAAATATCAAAGGCTTATGGCTGACTTTGCAAACTATAAGCAAAGGGAGGAAAAGTCTAAGGCAGACTTTAAAAAGTTTGCATCAAGCTCTTTGATAGAAAAGCTACTCCCGGTTCTTGATAACTTTGATAGGGCTCTTAAGGATAAAGACCCAGAAGATCCATTTGTAAAGGGAGTTATCATGACAAGAGATGAACTTCTAAAAACATTAAAAAATGAAGGTTTAGAAGAAATTCTATCAGATGGCGAAAAATTTGATCACAATCTTCACCACGCAGTTATGACAGAAGAAAGTGACTCTGTGGAGCAAGATTATATTATAGAAACATTCCAAAAAGGATATACATTAAATGGAAAAATCCTTAGACCAGCTATGGTTAAGGTAAGCAAGTAGGAGGAAATTTATGGCAAAAATCATAGGAATTGACTTAGGTACAACAAACTCAGCAGTAGCTGTTATGGAAGGTGGTAGTGCAACTATTATACCAAACAGTGAAGGTAATAGAACTACACCATCAGTAGTAGCTTTCTCAAAAGATGGGGAAAGACTAGTAGGTGAAACAGCTAAAAGACAAGCTATCACTAACCCACACAGAACAATAGCATCAGTTAAAAGAGAGATGGGTCATGACTGGAAAAGCCCTGAAATTGATGGCAAACAATATACACCAGAAGAAATTTCTGCAATGATCCTTCAAAAACTAAAGGCAGATGCTGAAAGCTACCTAAATGATACAGTAACAAATGCAGTAATCACAGTACCTGCATACTTTACAGACGCTCAAAGACAAGCTACAAAAGACGCTGGACAAATCGCAGGTTTAAAAGTAGACAGAATCATAAATGAGCCAACAGCAGCAGCCCTATCTTATGGCATGGATAAGGAAACTGACCAATCTAAGATAATGGTTTACGACCTTGGTGGTGGTACTTTCGACGTTTCAATCCTCGAAGTAGGAGATGGAGTATTTGAAGTATTATCTACAAGAGGTAATAACAAACTTGGTGGTGATGACTTCGATAATGCAGTTGTAGACTACCTTGCAGCTGAATTTAAGAAAGAATCTGGAGTTAATCTAACAAAAGATTTAACAGCTATGCAGAGACTAAAAGATGCAGCTGAAAAAGCTAAGAAAGAACTATCTTCAACACTTACAACCAATGTAAACCTACCATTTATCACAGCAGTAGATGGTCAACCTGTCCACTTGGATATAAACCTATCTAGGGCAAAATTTGATGAATTAACAAAAGATTTAGTAGAAAAAACAAAAAAACCAGTAGAAGATGCCCTTCATGACGCAGGTTTATCTGCATCTGACATTGATAAGGTTCTTCTAGTAGGTGGATCTACAAGAGTTCCAGCAGTTCAAGAACTAGTTAAGAAAATAGTTGGCAAAGACCCACAAAAAGACATCAACCCAGATGAATCAGTTGCAATCGGTGCAGCTATCCAAGGTGGTGTTCTAACAGGTGAGGTAAAAGACTTACTACTTCTTGATGTAACACCTCTATCCCTTGGTATTGAAACCCTAGGTGGAGTTGCTACAAAACTTATCGAAAGAAATACAACTATACCAACTAAAAAATCACAAATCTTTACAACTGCAGCAGATGGTCAAACAGAAGTAGACATCCACGTAGTTCAAGGTGAACGTGAAATGGCAGCAGATAACACAACTCTAGGCAGATTCCAACTTACAGGAATACCTGCAGCAAGACGTGGTGTTCCACAAATCGAAGTAACTTTTGATATAGATGCTAATGGTATTGTAAATGTAACAGCAAAAGATCAAGGTTCTGGTAAGGAACAAAAGATTACAATCACATCTTCATCAAACCTATCTGAAGAAGAAATCGATAAGAAGATTAAGGAAGCAGAGAAATTTGCTGAAGAAGATAAGAAGAAAAAAGAAGGTATAGACGCTAAAAACAACGCTGAAAACCTAGTTTACCAAGCAAGAAAAACTGTAGAAGACGCCAAACTTGAAGGTGCTGATAAGGAGAATATCGAAGCTAAGGCAAAAGAACTAGAAGATGCTATAGGAGCTAACGATATTGACAAGATTAAGAGCCTATCAGAAGAATTAACAAATGAAATCTACAAGGTAAGCGAAAAAATGTATAAGGCAAACGAAGCTAGCCAAGGCGAAGCTGGTGGAAATGACGAAGACGTTGTAGATGCTGACTATGAAGTAATCGACGAAGACGAAGAATAATCTTTTGAAAGATAATCTATAGCTAGTATAATAAAAACAATTGATAAAAGGAGCTATTTCCTAGTGAAATAGCTTTTTTTAGTGATTGGAGGAAATATGAAAGATCCATATGAAGTTCTGGGCGTTACTAAAAACGCCACTAATGATGAAATAAAAAGAGAATATAGAAAACTTGCTAAAAAATATCACCCGGACTTAAATCCAGACGATAAGGAAGCAGAACACAATTTTAAGGAAGCGACCCTAGCTTACGAAATTCTTTCAGATCCTGAAAAGAAACAACAATACGATACCTATGGGGCTCAAGCCTTCGAAAATGGTGGAGCAGGCTTTAATGGTGGCTTTGGCGGAGGATTCAGTGGCTTTGGAGATATTTTTGGTGATTTATTTGGAGATATATTTAACCAAGGCTACGGGAATAATGCTAATAGGCCAGTTAAGGGAGATGACATCCAACATACAGTAAATCTAACCTTCCAAGAGGCAGCCTTTGGCACAAGTAAGGAAATTCAAATAAGACGTGAAGTAGAATGCCATGTTTGCCATGGATCTAAGGCTGAAAAAGGAGCAGAAACTCAAACTTGTCCAGACTGTCATGGTCAGGGTGTAGTTAATGAGGTATCAAGAACAGCCTTTGGAACCATGTCAAGGACTGTCACCTGCAAAAAGTGTCACGGTAGCGGGGAAATAATAGATAAACCATGTAAAAACTGCGATGGAACAGGTAAGGAATATAAGTCAGAAAAAATCAAAATTGACATCCCATCAGGTGTTGAAGACAAAAATGTTATAAGACTATCTGGCAAGGGTCATGTAGGAGAAAACGGAGGTCCTTTCGGTGACCTATATGTAATCTTGAGGGTAGAAGACCATGAAATCTTTAAGAGAGATGGACTAGATATTTATTATGAGATGCCAATAAGTTTTCCAACTGCAGCCCTAGGAGGAAAAATAAATGTAGCAACACTTAGAAAGTCTGTTGAATTTGAAATTCCAGCTGGAACCCAAACAGGCGAGAGATTTACCCTAAAGAAAGAGGGAATCGAAGATAAGAGAAGGGGAAGAACAGGAAACCTCTATTTCTATGTTAAAGTTATAACACCAACGAAATTATCAAAAGATCAAAAAGAAGCCTTAAAAGCATATGCTGATGCAAGTGGGGATGAAGTTAAGGAAAATAAGTCATTTTTTGATAAGGTAAAGGACTTTTTTGAATGAAAAACACATTTAATATCTTAACCCTTGGTTGTAAGGTAAACCAATACGAATCAGAAGCCGTAGAGGAAATCTTTGAAGAAAGAGGGTTTGAAAGGAAAGAAAAAAATGCAGACGTCTATGTTATAAATACCTGTACAGTTACAAATATGTCTGATAGAAAAAGTCGTCAGATGATATCAAGGGCTAGGAAGGATAATCCAGAGGCTATTATTGCAGTAATGGGTTGTTATTCCCAAGTTAAACCAGAAGATGTAGCTAAAATAGAAGGTGTGGATATAGTATTAGGGTCAAGAAATAAAGAAGAAGTAGTAGAGCTTTGTGAAAATATGCTTCAAAACAAGGCAGCTATTGACCAAGTTATTTCTGTTTCAGAAGATAAAACCTTTGAGGAATTAGAAATTTCTAACCAAACAGAAATGACTAGGGCTTATATGAAAATCCAAGACGGCTGTAATATGTATTGCTCTTATTGCCTAATTCCTTACGCTAGGGGTAATGTCGTAAGTCGTCCTATAGACTCTATTACTAAAGAAGCAGAAAGGCTAGCTAAAAATGGATTTAAAGAAATAGTCCTTACAGGTATCCATGTTGCAAGCTATGGAAAAGATTTTGATGACGATATTTCCCTTATAGATGTAATAGAAAATGTAGCGAAGGTTAACGGAATTGAAAGAATTCGTCTTTCATCAATGGAACCAAGACACATAACAAGAGATTTTCTTGAGAGAATGAGGGCAACAAACAAGGCCTGTGACCACTTCCACCTCTCCCTCCAATCAGGGTCAGATGATGTTCTTAAGGCTATGAATAGAAAATATGACACAGCTATGTTTAAGGAAAAAATAGACCTAATTAGGGAGGTTTTCCCAAATGCTGGTCTTACAACTGATATAATAGTAGGCTTTCCTGGTGAAACAGAGGAGAACCACAAGGAAACCATGGATTTTGTAAAAGAAATAAAATTCGCCAAAACCCACTTATTTAAGTACTCACAAAGAGATGGGACAAGAGCAGCTGCTATGAAGGGTCAAATAAATGGTAATATCAAAAAAGACCGTCTAAAAGATCTTGAAGCTATTGAAAATATAAATAGAGAACAGTTCCTAGAAAATCAAATAGGGAAAGTTCTAGCAGTGTTAATAGAATCAAAATCTGACCTAGAAGGTTACAGTGGAGGCTATTCCACCAACTACCTTAAGGTTAATGTAAAAGAACATATACCAGCTAATACCATTATCGATGTAGAGATAAGTGAGATAAGAGATGGTGAATTGGTTGGAAAAAGAATATAAAAAAGACAGCCATGGCCAAAACTAATATAGGTTTTGGCATCTTGGCTGTCATTTTTAGTCTTATTTTATAGAGTCTAGGGCCTTATCAATTTCCATATCTCCTGCTGCAATTTGGATTTCTTTATTTTTAAATCCATCCCTTAATAAAAGTTTAGCTAGAAATGCTGCCACATCATTACGGGATATAGATTGACTAGTTGCAACTTTAGTAGAGTGAGTATCAGTTACCTCTATACTACCTTTAGCATCTCCATCGTTTAGACTCGATGGGTGGATTATAGTATAGGAAAGTCCTGAGTTTTCTTTAAGGTATAAGTCTGCATAGTGCTTGCAAATTGTATAAGTCTTTATTGGGTCATCTGGATTTTCAACGGCAGTCCTTGATGAGTCCCAGGTAGATACCATGTAGTATTGAGAAACTCCAGCCTTTTTGGCTGCTTTCATAGTTTTAATTGCTCCGTCTAAGTCAACTTTGACAGTAGTATCTGCTCCGCCCTTACCGTCAGCACCTACTGAAAACAAGACCTTATCATAACCCTTAAAAATTTTAGCCATATCATCTATAGAGTCATTTACCACGTTAATTAGTTTACTATCTATACCCTTATCTTTAAGATCTTTAAGCTTTTGTTCATTTCTTACACTTGCTGTAAAATCTGCCTTTTTTTAGCTAGAATCTCAGTAAGTTTACTACCAACGCCTCCATTTGCGCCTAAGATTAAAATTTTCATTATACATCCTTTCTTATCTCTTATATTTAATGTATACCCATAAACCATCTTAATTAAAAGCCATATTTAGCAAGCTTATTATTGACTCACTTTTTTTATTGTGGTAGAATGTATATTAATGGGGGTGAAGTATGGATTGTGTATTTTGTAAGATTATAGATGGAGAAATCCCATCTAAGATAATCTATGAAGATGAAGAGTTAATTGCATTTGACGATTTAGATCCACAAGCACCTATCCATTTTCTTGTTATACCAAAAAAGCACATAGAAAGTCTAGAGACTCTTGATGAGTCTGATAGTGATTTGATAGGCAAGATATTTTTAGCAATCAGAAAAATTGCCCGTGATAAGGGAATGGCTGATTCTGGATATAGGATTGTCAACAACATAGGAGAAGACGGAGGACAAACTGTACCTCACATGCATTTCCATGTACTTGGCGAAAGAAGCCTTCAGTGGCCACCAGGCTGATTTAAGTCTAGACCGTGCATATACGAGAGGGGGGATAGAGATGACAGAAATCAGAGTTGGAGAAAACGAATCAATCGACAGTGCGATTAAGAGATTCAAAAGACAATGCGCAAGATCCGGTGTACTTTCTGAATACAGAAGAAGAGAACACTACGAAAAACCAAGCGTTATAAAGAAAAAGAAAATCGACGCTGCCAAGAGAAAAAACAGAAAAAGAAGATAATAATTTAACCATCCATTATGTGGGTGGTTTTTTATAGGATTTTAAAAGCCTCAGACTTGTATAGTAAGTCTGGGGCTTTGTCTTTTATAATTTTAATCTTTTTTACTAATAAAATAAATGGTTAGAACAAGGTAGGCCATGTAAATGATATATGTGATACTATTAGACCAAGGAAAAGACGCTTCTGGGTGGTTTAGAGCATAGAATATAAAAATAATTCCTACTAGACCCATAACTAGGCCAATTTTTAAGTGTTTTTGATTTTTCATCACTAGGTTCCTATTTAAAATTAAGAACATAGTCATATATTTCATTTTTAGAAAATTTACTTTCTTTTTTGATTTTTTTTACTATTTCCTTGGTAGACTTGCCGCTATCAATCATTTCTTTTATTTTTTCATCAAAGTTTGAAATATCATCAAATTCTTCTTCCTTTTTACCTTCTAAAATTAGGACAAATTCGCCCTTGAAGGTAATTTCCTCCGGGTTTATATCCTTAATTGTATAGGTTTTGTATTCTTCAAATTTTTTTGTAAGCTCTCTTGCTATGGTTAGCTTTCTTTCTGGGAAAATTTCCTTAAAGTCCTCTATTGTTTTTGGGAGGTTGTGAACTGAGTCAAAGATTATTGAAGTCTTATCCTCGTTTTTTAATTTTTCGTAGAGTTCTTTTTTTTCTTTAGATTTCTTGCCTATAAAACCATAAAAGGTGAAGGCTGTCATATCTTGGCCTGAACCTATAAGGGCAGTAAGAATTGAACTTGGTCCAGGTAATATAGTATAGGAAATATTATTTTCTATACATTTTTTTATGAGAATTTCCCCAGGATCAGACATTCCAGGCATGCCCTGGTCGCTAATAATTCCTATAGTTAAACCTGCTTGAGCTTTTTTTATTAGCTCTTCACTTTTAGCTTGCTCATTAAATTTGTGGTAGGAGGTAAGAGGCTTAGATATTTCATAAAAGTCTAAGAGTTTTTTTGACTCTCTAGTGTCTTCACAAGCGATTAAATCTACTTCTTTTAGGGTATTTATTGCCCTTAGGGTCATATCTTCTAGGTTGCCAATTGGGGTTGGAATAAAATATATTTGATAGTCCATTAGTCCTCCTTGTAAGTTCCATTTATTTTTCTAACTTGATCTGTATATGCTCCGTCCTTATAGATTATGATAGGATCTTCAATCTTAATCCCATCCTTAGCATTTTTTACAAATTCTATAAGGATAAACTGTGGTTTGGTATTATAGGTTGAATGAGCAAAGCGAATCCTCTTTGGTTTTATATTGCCTGATTTATTGAAAATTTCTACCATTCTTTCAGGTTTATGGATCATAAAAAGCTTGCCCTTATCCTTTAGAGTTTTATTGACGAAGGCAAAAATATCATCAAGCTTTAGGAAAAGTTCTTGTCTTGATATAAGGTATTCTTCGTCCTTATTTTTAATATTTTGATTAATTTTGTAATAGGGAGGGTTGGTTATAATATAGTCGAGGCTATTTTCTTTAAAATCTACTTTATTTAGGTCCTCATTTATTATTTCTATATTTTTTATCTCATTAAGTTTTAGGTTCTCTTCTAAAATCTTGGCCTTAGTTGCCTGAATTTCTACAGCATAGACTTCTTTTAGCTTATAAAGGCTATTTGCCATCAGGGCAAGGATGCCGTTTCCTGAGCCTATATCAAGGAGGGTCTTATCTCTTTTCATTTTAGCAAAGTCTCCTAATAAAATTGAGTCGATGCCAAAAGAATAGGCTCCATCTACGTGTATCATTTTTATATCTGTTTTTGGTATATAGTCTAGTTTTCTCATAGGTCTATTATATCAGATAATCTTATATAGTTAAATTCAGAATTAGAAAAGACCTTTGAGAAAGATTTGACAAAAGGAAAACCTTATATTATAATAAAACTTGTAAAGATAAAATATCTTCAGGGCGGAGTGCAATTCTCCACCGGCAGTTATAGTCTGCGAGCGTAAGCCGAATCGGTGAAATTCCGATACCGACAGTTAAAGTCTGGATGGAAGAAGTATTATATTTATATGTATTTACTTTGAAATTTAGTCCCTGAAAGGGGACTTTTTTAGTTCCCGAAAAGGAAGTGATAGATTGAATTACGGAAAAATAATGAAAGAATGTTTTGATCTCGCTCTTAAGGGAGCAGGTAGGGTCTTAACTAATCCCATGGTTGGGGCAATCCTTGTTAAGGATGGGAAAATAATTTCTAAGGGCTACCACAAGGGCTTCGGCAAAGACCATGCAGAAATTGACTGCTTTAAAAATGCCAAAGAAGACGTAA
>NZ_CALGYW010000039.1 GCF_937934665.1 uncultured Anaerococcus sp. | reverse complement strand
CCACCTTTTGATTTTCGCATTTTTAGGCAAGTTTTAAGGTCAATGGCCTGGTAGATGTCATCTTCAAATAGGTCTGATTCTTTTTGATAGACCCCTATATCAAGCTCTTCTAGAGTGAGATTTTTCTCTATGGCGTATTTTACAAGTCTTGCTGCTATGTGGTGGGCGTCTCTAAAGTTTTGGCCTTTTTTTACCAAATAATCTGCCACATCTGTTGCATTTAGAAAACCATCCTTACATGCCTTTAGCATATTTTCTTTATTTATAGTCAGGGTTTTAATTTGACCTGCCATTATTTTTAGGGACATTTTTATGGTATCTATCGAATCAAAGATATATTCCTTATCTTCCTGCATGTCCTTGGCGTAGGATAAGGGAAGTGCTTTCATCATTACAAAGACCTGATTCATATTTCCTATAAGTCTTGCTGACTTTCCCCTTACAAGTTCTGCCATATCTGGATTTTTCTTTTGGGGCATGATTGAGGATCCTGTGGCAAATTTATCATCTAGATCTATAAATTTATAGGCAGGGCTTGCCCAATTTATTATCTCTTCTGCAAACCTTGATAGGTGGACTGCAATTATAGATAAGACTGAACTAAGCTCCATTATATAGTCCCTATCGCTTACTGCATCCATGGAGTTTGCCATAACAGAGTCAAAGCCAAGCTCAGCCGCCACAAAGTCCCTGTCTATATCATAGCTAGTCCCAGCTAGGGCGCAGGCTCCAAGGGGCAATTGCTTTAACCTTTTTATATAATCTTCCATCCTTCCTATATCCCTTAGGTTCATAAAGGCGTAGGCCATAAGATGGTGGGCAAGGCTTACTGGTTGGGCTGCCTGGAGGTGAGTGTAACCTGGCATGATAGTCTCGGTATTATCTCCCGCTAGGTCAGTTAGACTCTTAGTATAAACTTTCAAAAGATTGATTATTTCTAGACTTTCTCTTTTTAGGAAAAGTTTTAGGTCAGTTGTGACTTGGTCATTTCTTGACCTTGCTGTGTGCATTTTCTTGCCCACTTCTCCTATCTCTCCTATTAGAGCTCCTTCTACAAAGGTGTGGATGTCTTCTGATCCTTGGTCTATTTTAAGGGTTTTAGCCTTTAGTTTTTCTTCTATTAAGTTAAGACCTGCGATGATTTTTTCTGACTCTTCTTTTTTTATAATCCCTTGTCTTCCAAGCATTTTGACATGGGCTATAGACCCTTTTATATCATCAAAGACTAGCCTTTGATCTATTCTTATTGATGAGTTAAAGCTTTCTGCATCTTTATTTAAATTTCCATCAAGCATCCCACTCCATAGTTTCATTTATTTCTTGTCTCCTTCTTTCACAGCTTTTGCATAGATTTTACTTGATAGGCCAAATAAATTTATGAAGCCTGTAGCATCTGATTGGTTGTAAACATCATCTTCTTCAAAGGTTGCATACTCTTCTAAGTATAGAGAATTTGTCGCATATATACCAGCTGGTTGCATAGATCCCTTATAAAGTTTTACCTTTACCTTACCTGTTACATTTTCCTGAGTTTTTTCTATAAAGGCGTCCATGGCGTACTTTAGAGGTGTCATCCACTTGCCTGCATAGACTAGATTTGCATAGTCAAGAGCCATTTTTTGCTTGTATTGGAGACAATCCGGGTGAAGGGTAACTGTTTCTAGCTTTTCATGGGCAAAATATAGGACACTTGCTGCTGGATTTTCGTATATTCCCCTAGATTTCATGCCGACCATCCTTGATTCAACTATATCATCTATTCCTATGCCGTGTTTGCCAGCAAGGTCATTTAGTTTCTTAACCAGGTCAGAACCTTTAAGCTTCTCTCCATTTAGGGCTATAGGTTTACCCTTATTAAATTCTATTTCTACTATCTCTGCCTCATCTGGAGCTTTTTCCGGTGGAGTCACCCAGTGCAAGATTTTTTCTAAGTCTGCCGCATTTTCCGGATCTTCTAGGTCAAGACCCTCGTGCGATAAGTGCCAGATATTTTCATCCATAGAATAGTCTTCTTCTTTGGTGAAGTTTAGCTTGATGCCATGGTCTTTGGCATAGGCTTCTTCCTCGCTACGTCCCTTGATATCCCAGAACCTCCATGGAGCAAGAACCTTCATATCTGGAGCGATTGCCATTATAGATAGCTCAAAACGGATTTGGTCGTTACCCTTACCGGTACAACCGTGGACTATTAGGTCTGCGCCTTCTTTTTTAGCCACATCTACCAATACTTTTGAAATAAGTGGACGAGCTATGGCAGTACCTAATAAATAGACATTTTCATACTTGGCCCCTGCCATTAGAGATTTAAAACCGTACTCTTCTATAAATTCATCTTCTACATTGATATTATAAAACTTCTCTGCTCCTGATTTTAAAGCTTTCTCTTCCATGGCCTTAGCGTTTTCTACCTGACCTAGGTCAACTGACACACAAATAACTTCCTTGGCACCATTTTCCTTAAGCCATGTCACCATCACGGATGTATCAAGACCACCAGAATAGGCTAAAACTACCTTTTTTGCTTCCTTTAAAACTTCATATTCATTCTTTATCATTGTTTTCCTCCCTAAAATTTTTGTCAAAACTAGTTATTTGTGCCGCTTTTTTGATAATAAAAAAAAGCCTTCATCCCAAAAGGGACGAAGACTCGTGATACCACCCATATTCATCTATTTTTCACAAAATAGACCTCTTCAAGTACTAACATACTCTAACTCTGTAACGGGAGTGCCCGTATAGGTCTCCTTGTATCGACCTACAAGCTCTGAGGTTCTTTTCACAATCTCTTAACTTCTCCCCTCACACTCTACGGGATTCGCTTTAAGTCTTAAGAAAGCTACTCTTCTCTTCAACACTTTT
>NZ_CALGYW010000038.1 GCF_937934665.1 uncultured Anaerococcus sp. | reverse complement strand
TTGTTGCGACTCTTATATAATACCACGTAAGTTTTATCTTGTCAAATATTTTTTGAAGTTTTTCTTAAATATTTGAACTTTTTCGATAAATGCCTCAAGCAGCATTAATATAAGTATACGATAAAGATTTTGTTTTGTCAAATATTTTTCTCAAATATTTTTCCCGGTCCGTGAGGACCTCTCTTTAACGTGCCTTATTATAATACTAGGTATTTTTACCCTTGTCAACTATTTTGTTATATTTTATTAAAGTTTTTTAATTATCGTTTATTCCCTTCTATACATATGGAGTATTTATACCAGGTTTTTTTCTATTTATTTATCATTAAATCTTCTTTTTATCTCAACTAAAAAACACCAGCCCTAAAAAATAGGTTGATGTTTTTTAAATTATTAGTTATTTTTATATAGCACAAAAGCATCATAAGGTCTTAGGTTTATATCTTTATCTGATAGATCTTCCTCGTAGCTTGATAATAAAACTTTATAGTCTTTTCCATTTTCTAGTTTAAAACTTGTTTTATCACTTCTTAGGTTATTTACTACCAAAATTTCTTCATTTTTATATTTTCTCTTAAAGGGATAGACATTCCTACTATCTTTTGCTACCCTTTCATAGGTCCCATGACTTATGACCTTGTATCTTTTTCTAATTTCAATTAGTTGCTGATAATAGTGGAAAATCGAATTAGGATCTTTTAGATTATCCTCTACATTTATATACTCGTTGTTTGGATTTACTCTTATCCAGGCTGTAGCTTTACTAAAGCCTCCGTCTTTTGTCCACTGCATAGGGCTTCTAGCATTATCTCTCGACTTAGCTTGGATAATCTTCCTTATTTTATCTTCTTCTATTCCCTTATTTTTCATTATTTGATAATAATTTATAGTTTCGACATCCATATAATCATCTATATCTGTAAAATAGTTATTTGTCATCCCTATTTCTTCTCCTTGATAGATGTAAGGAGTGCCTTCTTGGGTATAAATTATAGTTGCTAGCATTTTGGCAGATTCTTTTAGGTAATTTTTATCATCGCCAAACCTTGATACTGACCTTGGTTGGTCATGGCAGTTTAAGAATAAGGCATTCCAACCATTGCCCTTTTCCATACCTTTTTGCCAATCTTCGAGGATGTCTTTAAAGCTTCAAAATCAACAGGCTCGTCAGACCATTTTTCCCCATCTTTGTAGTCTACCTTGAGGTGGTGGAAATTAAACGCCATATCCAAGGCATGGTTTTCTGGTTTTGTATATTTTATACACTCGTCTATGCTAGTTGATGACATTTCTCCGACTGTGAGGACATCATCGTATTTACCAAAGGATTTTTCATTTAATTCTTGTAAATATTCTAAAACTTTCTTGCCGTCGGTATAAAACCTTCTCCCATCGCCCTCAAAATCATCTTCAAATTCATCTTTACTTATAAGGTTTATCACATCAAACCTAAATCCTCTTATACCTTTTTCTAGCCAAAAGTTTAAGACTTTGATTAATTCTTTCCTTACATTTGGATTTTCCCAATTTAGATTTGCTTGGCTCTTGTCAAACAAATGAAGATAGTATTAATCTATATCATCGATATATTCCCATGCAGGTCCTCCAAACTTTGATTCCCAATTTGTTGGTATCTTACCTTCATTTTTCTTAAAGAAATAAAAATCTTTATAGTACTCATCACCTGCTAGGGCTTTTTTGAACCATTCGTGTTCGGTCGATGTATGGTTAAAGACCATGTCTAGCATTAGATAGATATTTCTGTCTTTTGCTTTTTCTATTAATTCTTCCAAATCTTCCATAGTTCCATAGGCTGAGTCGATTTCGTAATAATTTTTTACGTCATAGCCATTATCGTTTTGAGGGGACTTAAAGAATGGTGTTATCCATAGAAAGTCAACCCCAAGCTCTGCTAGGTAGTCAAGTTTTTCTATGATTCCCCTAGGGTCTCCTGTACCTGTTGCCTTTGTATCCTTAAAAGATTTAGGATGAATTTGATAAATTACCTTATCTTTACAATCTTTCATTAACCCTCCACTTCTATAATTTTTTCGTTTTCTTTAACAGTTTCTTTGTTTAACAGCTTAACCTTTTCACCTGATGTAAATATTACCGGTGATACTAAAGATTTTCCTTGATTTTTTACATAATCTAGGTCTACCTTGCATAAAAGGTCGCCTTTTTTGACTCTTTGATTAGCTTCTACAAAGCTTTCAAAGCCTTTGCCATCAAGCTCTACAGTATCCATGCCGATGTGGATTAATATTTCTTCTCCACTATCAGCTCTTAGGCCAAAAGCGTGTTTGGATGGGTAGGTCATTGCAACAATACCATCTACAGGAGAAACAACGTCGCTTTCTGTAAGCTCTATTGCAAAGCCATCACCCATTAGCCTGTCAGAAAATACCTTGTCTTCAACATCTGATAAGTCTAAAACCCTACCTGTCATTGGAGCTACAAAGTCAAGGCCTCCCTCTACTGCAAGTTCGCCATCAATTTCGTTTTCTGGATTTTCTTCTCTATATATATCTTTTCTGTATAAATCTTCTGGGGCAAGTCTTTTCTTACCAAACATAACTGTTAATACAAATGGTACAACAATTGCTAT
>NZ_CALGYW010000037.1 GCF_937934665.1 uncultured Anaerococcus sp. | reverse complement strand
TTCAACCTTTGTTTCGACTAGGTTTGTAATAAAAACTGTGGCTATGGCTATTGTTGCCTTTATCTTGGCTCTTAAGTCAAGCTTAAAATTGTCACTTATATTTTTAGTAGCAGTGCCAATCTTATTCGCCCTTTTGATGGCACTTACTACCTACGCTATTCCAAAATTTAGGAAGGCTAGGTACCAATACGATAAGCTTAACCTAGTTATAGAAGAAAACCTAAAAAACATGCGAGTAATAAAGGCATTTTTTAGGAAAAAATACGAACTTGATAAGTTTGAAGTTCAAAATGATAAAATGTTTGAATACGCGGATGGATCTCAAGGGCCAATGTCCTTTGTATTTCCCCTTGCCAATGTAATATTATTTGCAACCTTTGTAGGAATTACTTATTTTGGTGGGGTTGAAATAATAGAAGGTAGGCTTGAAGTAGGAGATCTTGTTGCCTTTAATATGTATGCAACCATGCTTTTAGGCGCCTTTATAGGGATGAGTATGGTTCTTACCATGTTTATGTCAGCATCTCCTGGTATTACAAGGGTTGTTGAGGTTATTTCTAGGACGCCTTCCATGGCTAATGATGAAAAAATCGAAGGCTTAGAATTAGAAGACGGGTCAATTGATTTTGATAATGTTTCCTTCAAATACGAGGAAGATTCAGATTCTTACCAGCTTGAAGATATAAACATTCACATAAAAAGTGGAGAGTCTATTGGTATTTTAGGTCCAACAGGTTCTTCAAAATCAACCCTAGTCCAGCTAATACCTAGACTATATGATATAAGCAAGGGAAGTCTCAAAGTAGGAAATCATCCAGTAGAAACCTATGACTTAAAAACTCTTCGTGATGATGTAGCCATAGTTCTTCAAAAAAATACCTTATTTTCAGGTACTATTGCAGATAACCTAAGATGGGGAGATGAAGAAGCTAGTATGGAGGAAATCGAGCTTGCAAGTAAGATTGCCCAGGCAGATGACTTTGTAAAAGCCCGTCACGGTGAATATGAATCAGTTCTTGGCCAGGGTGGTACAGGTGTTTCAGGTGGTCAAAAGCAAAGATTAACCATAGCCCGTGCCCTTCTTAAAAATCCTAAGATTTTAATCATGGATAACTCAACATCTGCAGTTGATACCAAGACAGAAACAGCCATAATTGACGGTATTAATAAGTTTAATAAAGACCTTACAAAGATAATTATTTCCCAAAGAGTATCTTCTTTTAAGTATGTAGACAGGATAATAGTTATGAATGAGGGAAAAATCGAAGCAATAGGTAGTCACGGCGACTTATATAAGACCAATAAGATTTATAGAGAAACAGTAGATATCCAAGAGCAAGGAGGTAAAGATGAAGAATAAATATAAAATGAATGATAAATCATATAGAAGAAAAGTTTCTTTTTCATCTATAGCAAGACTCTTATCCTACCTTTTTGCCTACAAGTGGCAGATGATTTTAATAATAATTTGTGTAATAGTATCAGCCCTTACTCAAATTTGGGGCGTCAATATGCTAAGGCCAATTATAGATAATTATATCTTAAAATCAGATGTATCTGGCCTAAAAAGAGCAAGCCTACAAATGGGAGCAATCTATGCAGTATCTGCCCTAACATCCTTTATCTATTCAAGACTAATGGTAAGGATCGGAGAGAAATCTATCAGAAACATAAGGATAGAGTTATTTGATAAGGTTCAAAAGATGCCTATATCTTTCTTTGACTCAAACAAGCACGGAGAGATTATGTCAAGGTTTACTAACGATACTGACGTTTTAAGCCAGGCTCTTGCAAACACAGTCCCAACCATAGTTAGGGCAACAATCATGCTTGTAGGTACAATCCTTGTTATGTTTAAATTAAGTTTTAACCTAACTCTTACCATGCTAGTTGGCCTTGCTATTTTACTACCAATCCTATCTAGGATTATCTACAGGTCTTCTACAGCCTTTAGGGAAGGCCAGGGCAATGTTTCAAACCTTCAAGGTTTTTCTGAAGAAAGTCTATCTGGTCAAAAGGTTGTAAAAGTATTTTCTAGAGAAGAAGAAAGTCTAGAAACCTTTAGGAATAAGTCAGAAGATGTAAGGATTGCCTTCACCCGTGCCAATATCTATGCAGGTAGGATGATGCCATTTTTAATAAATATGGTAAATATTCTTTATGCAGCAATTAC
>NZ_CALGYW010000036.1 GCF_937934665.1 uncultured Anaerococcus sp. | reverse complement strand
GGCAAGAGAAGGCCAGCTTCAACCCTATCAGGAGGGGAAAATTTCCTAGCAAGCCTATCCCTTGCCCTAGGCCTTTCTGATGAGATCGGGGCATATAATGGGGGAATAAGGATAGATACCCTCTTTATAGACGAGGGCTTTGGCACTCTTTCTAAAGAATTTCTCGCCAATGCCATAGAAACCATAGAGAAACTTTCTAAAGAGGACAGGTTTGTCGGTCTTATTTCCCATGTAGACGAGTTAAAAGATGCTATAGAAGCTAAGATTTTAATTACTTATGACCCAAGTAGGGGGTCAAGTTTGGAGATTGTAAATGATTAGATTAGTAATTTCAGATTCGGCAGAAAATTCTAGCCTTTACCTCTATAAAAAAATAGAAGAAAGGCTTGACGAGGGTAAAAAATCAATCCTCATCGTGCCTGAACAATACACCCTAGAAACCGATATAAATTTTTTAAAGTCTATAAAATATAAGGCGGTAATGGATGCTAAGGTCCTTTCTTTTTCGTCATTTGCTAGCTTTTTTATGGATAATTTTTCTGAAGGCAAATTTGAGTTTTTAAATAAGGAAGGAAAAGTTTTGCTTCTAACAAATATCCTCCAAGACTTAAAAGATGACCTCAAAGTATTTGAAAATTCTTATCAAAATATTGACTTTATAAACTCTATAGTTGGTTTGATATCTTCTTTTAAGGACAATAAATTTGATGAAGAATTTTTTAAAAGCGTATCAAAAAGTCATATTTCTGATATTTCAAAGTTAAAATTTGAAGAAATCAAGTTGATTTTAGATTCCTACCAGAAGGAAATTGATGGAAAATACCTTGATAAGGAAGATATCTTAACCTATGTGGCAGAAAATTTAAAAAGTACCGACCTATTTGACGGTTATGAAATATTTATAGATAAGTTTGATTTTTTTGAGGAAAGAAAACTTGATCTAATTTCTGCCCTTCATGCAAAGGGTCTAGACTTAAATATTTCCTTAAATATTGACCCAAAATATATAGCAAATCCACTTATTAGACCAGAAATTTTTGACAGCCCAGCAAGGACCCTTGCTTATTTTATGGAAAATTATAAAACAGAAATTATAAGGCTTGAAGAAAGTCGAGGTCCCGCAGACTTTCGCCACCTTATGGCTAATTTTGACACCTATAGGCCAGAAGTTTACGGAGAGTCTCCTAAAAATATTAGCCTTTATGAGTCCATATCAACTAAGTCTGAAGTAGAAAATATGGCCCTTCTTATAAATAAGCTTATAAAGACAAATCCCAACCTCCGTTTTAATGACATGGCAATCTACCTTACAGATACCACCCAGTATGAAAATGAACTAATAAAGACTTTTGCTAGGTATGAGATTCCAATCTTTCTAGACAAAAGAAGGAAGATGGCAGATAACCACATCATAAAAACTTTTTTGGCCCTTATTAGACTAGCTGTAAATAATTTTAGAACTGAAGATTTATTCTATATCCTAAATTCAAAGCTTATTGGAGTTTCACAAAAAGATGCCAATACCCTAATAAATTTCCTAACCTATAGGAAAATAAAGGGGTCCATGGTTGAAAATGATAAGTATTTTGTCATGGATGAAACATTTTACGAAAAAAACCTAGCCCAAGATCCTAAAAAGGATGAAAAAATTTTGAAAAAACGCCAAGAATACAAAATTGTAAATGAGGTTAGGGCAAAGATTTTAAAATTGATTAGGGGTCTTGGTGATAAAAATGCAAGCGTAAAAGAGACTGCGACAAAGATTTATAGGATGATTTCAGATTCTGCTATAAGGGCAGGCATAAATTCTTTCCAAGATAAGCTTTTAGCAAACGGCTCCCTTGATGACTATAAGGAAAATGAACAGATTTGGGATGAGTTTGTAGCTATTTTAGACCAGTTAGTTCTTTTGATGGGAGAAAGAACTCTGCCCCTTGCTAGGATTTATAGCCTAATAGAATCAGTCAGCAAGGATATCCAAATAGGCCTAATTCCACCATCTAAAGACCACCTTATTGTAACCGACTTTAAAAGAGATAGGGTTTCCTATAAGAAAATAAATATCCTTATGGGTATGGATGATTCTTATTTTCCTTCAATGGAAGTGAAGGATTATATAATAAGTCCTGATGAGACAGAAGAGATGGGAAAAGCTAATATTGACCTAAAACTTTACGCCAAAGACCGTGACAAGGCTGAGCTTTTAAGCCTTTACAAAATCATATCTAGGAGTGAAAAACTAATCCTATCCTACGCCCTATCTGACAAGGAGGGAAAAGACCTAAACGAAAGTCTTGTAATCCGTGATCTAAGAAAGATTTTCCCTGGACTTAATAAAAATATCCTCCTTGAAATAGGGGCAAGGGATGCAGTTTTTTCTAAGGAAAGCCTTAAAAAATATACCCTTGATGTCTTAAATAAAGTAGCTAATAGGGAAAACTTAAGGGAAGATGATAAGAACTTAGCCCTTGCCTTTATGGAATACTTAAGGGAAAATTCTGAGGATAGTGATAATAAAGAAATCTATGACAAGATTAAAAAAGGACTTTTTTATAACAATGACAAAAAACCTCTTGCCCCAGATCTTAGGGAAGTTCTTTACAAAAAACACGCTTATTCGGTATCGGAGATTGAAACCTATTCATCTTGCCCTTACAAGCACTTTATAGCCTACGGCCTAAGGCCAGGTGTAGATAAGGAATTTGACGTAGATGCCCTTGATATAGGCAATATTGTCCACAAGTCCTTTGAAGACCTATCAAAACTTCTTAAAGAAATGGACCTAGATGAGGTTGATTTTGATAAGATAGATGAGATTTTAGATGATAAGTTTGAAGAAGGGATCGATGAAAATCTAGACTCGGAGAGGAAGGATAATCCAAAAAATAAGTACATCCTTAAAAATATAAATAAGGCAGCCAAGAGAAATACTAGGCAGATAGTTGACCAACTACAAAAGGGAGACTTTAAACTCGAATACTTTGAAGAAGCCTTTGATAAGGGTGGATTTTTTGATCCAGTCTATATCGACGATGAATCCTATATAAGGGGTAGGATTGATAGGATAGATATGGCGGGAAACCTGGTAAGGGTTATTGACTATAAGACAGGCTCTAAGGCCTTTAACCTTGCAGCCATTCTTAATGGCAAGGACCTACAACTTATAATTTATATGATAGCTGTAAGTGATGATAAGAAAAATCTTGAACCAATCGGCGCCTTTTATATTTCTCTAAAAGATGAAATAGAAAGTTTTACCGACCCTATTAGTGATGAGGCGAAGCTAGCAGCAAGTCTTGATAAGAAATTTGCCCTAGATGGAATCTTACTTGATAAGGATGGTAAGGCCTTGACCCTTATGGATAGGGACTCAAATGGTAAGACTTCACCTCTGGTTAGAAATAGGAGAAATTATAAGATAAGCGAAGAAGACTTTAGAAAACTATCAAGCTTTGTAAAAAATATGGTGGGGGATATGATAGTTGATATTAAAAAAGGCAAGATAAGTCTAGAGCCCCTTAGGGAGGATAAGAATTATTCAGCCTGTACCTATTGCGACTACAAGGGTATTTGTAAGTTTGATAAGACAATTGACAGTTTCAGGTTTAGGGATATGGATAAAAATCTTACTATAAAGGATTTGGAGGATAAAAATGAGTGAACTTAGGCTAACTGATGGGCAAAAATCCGCCATTTACGAAAGAGATAAAAATATAATAGTATCTGCAGCAGCAGGGTCTGGTAAGACCATGGTCCTTGTAAATAGGGTTATTTCAATAATGGTTGAAGAAGGAATTGACATTGATAAGATGATCATAGTGACTTTCACCAACAAAAGTGCCCAGGATATGAAAGATAAGATAAGAGCAGCCCTTGAAGAAAGGGCGGCAGACTTTGACCCAGCCTTTATAAAAAGACAGTTTAGGCTCTTAAAACTTGCTCAAATAAAAACCCTCCATTCATTTTGCTCTGATATGCTAAGAGAAAACTTCTATTATATGGACAACCTTAGCCCAAATTTCAAGGTTATGCCCGATTCTACAGGCAAGATTTTTATGGCAGATGCCATTGATGAAGTTTTTGATAGGGAATATGAAAAAATGGACGAAGACTTTGTTTATTTTTTACAAAACTTCTCTGGGGAAAGGTCAGATGCTAAAGCTAAGGAAATAGTTCTTTTAACTTATCAAAAAATTGTAGGTATGATTGACGGCATGGCCTGGCTAAAAGATGCCAAGGATAGGGGAGATAGGCTTGATTATTTTAAAGATTTTATAGAAAAAAAGATGGACCTAATCTTAAATTCTATAGAAAACCTTGGGGCAAGGCTAAATCCTATCCTTCCAGCCTCAGCAGTAAACCTAATAGCAGGTGATTATGAGGTTGTAGCAAGTATTAGAAATCAGATTGATTCTTGGGAGAAGTTCGCTAAGGCCCATAAAGAGAAAAAATACCCAACCTTTGGCAAAAAAATCAAAACTGAAATTGATGATGACGGCTTGGTTTATGAGATAGAAGCGGCAAGAAAGGCCTATAAGGAAGATGTCAAAGAAATAGAGTCCTTAATTACAAATACAGATCCTAAGGCCCTAGACTTTATAAAGAATAGGGAAGAGATCCTCTTTGATAAGCTTTATAAGCTGACTTTTGATTTTAAAGATAGCTTTGATAAGAAAAAAGCCGCCAAAGATTACCTAGACTTTAATGACCTAGAGCATGAATTTATCAAGCTTTTAGCAAATGAAACTGCCAGAGAAAAACTAAAAACTAAGTATAGGTATATTTTCTTTGATGAATACCAAGATTCTAATGAAATCCAAAACTATATTGTAGATAAGCTTAAGGGCGAGAGAAACCTATTTTTTGTAGGAGACGTCAAACAATCAATTTACGGTTTTAGGAGGGCAAGGCCTGACCTATTTATAGAAAAACTTGAAAGCTATGAAAAAGACGAAGACTCTATGAGAGTAAACCTAAACGAAAACTTTAGGACAGATAAGCTAATCCTTGACTTTAATAACTATATCTTTGATAGGTTAATGACTAAGGATATGGCAGATATCGACTACAAAAAGGGAGGTCACAGGTTAAACTACGGCAAGGGAGAAAAAGACCTTTTAGATTCAGCTAGGGTTGGAGTTAAGGTCCTTGGCCCAAAGGTTAAAGAAGAAGTCTATTTGACAAAGCTTATAGGAGATCTTTTAGCAGAAGGCTATGAGTACCGTGATATAGCCATTCTATTAAGAAATGGAACCGAGTCCTATAAGTATGAAGAAGCTTTCAAAAAGGCTGATATTCCTTATTTTAATGATATTTCCAAGGTATCAACCCAGGCAAGTGAGGTAGGTTTTTTTATAAATTTACTTAAGTATCTAACAAATCCCAACGACGACCTAGTCTTGATGGCAGTTTTAAGGTCGGTAATCTTTGATATAGATGAAGATGACCTGGCCAAAATCAAATTATCATCGGACTCCTATAAGTTTTATGAGGCCTTTGAAGATTATGATAAGGAAGATGCACTTGGTGAGAAGATAAATAATTTTAAAGCCCTCATAGAAGATTTAAAAGATAAGCTTGCGATACTAAATTTATATGACTTTGCCAACTATCTTTTTGAAAAATCTGGACTTTATGATTTTATATTAGCAAGGGATCTCGCAGAAGATAGGATAAATAATATAGACTCTGTAATAGAGTTAATGGCAGATTATGATGCATCAAACGACAACGGTCTTTACGGCTTTGTAAATTTCTTTACCAATCTAGAGCAAACTAGGTCTGACTCCATAAGCCCAAGTCGTGACCTATCAGAGGGGGAAGATTTAGTTAGGATAATGACAGTCCATAAGTCCAAGGGTCTTGAATTTAAGATAGTAATCCTAGCAGGGGCTGATAAACGCTTTAACAAGCAGGTAAACCCTATAATTTTTGATGAAAAAATAGGAATTGGTATAAATGTAGCTGACTATGAAAATAAAATAAAAATTCCAAATATTAATAGAAAGCTAATTATAGAAAAATCCAGGGAAGATGATAAAAAAGAGGAGATGAGAATCCTCTATGTGGCCCTAACTCGTGCAGAAGAAAGGCTTTATATAACAGGAAACTTTGATAAAACGAGCAAGGCCAGTGAAAAAATCTACAAAAATGAATCCTACCTCAAGTTAAACTCCCACCTAGAATGGATTTTGGCGGCCCTATCTTTTGATAATATTACTAGTGAATTTTTTACAGGTATTAAAAAAGAATCTGCTTTTGATAGAAGGATTGGATTTGATTTTATAGAAGAAGCCTATGACCTAGGGGAAAACCAAAATGAAAACCTCTATGACCTCTTAAATGAAAAGGCTAATCCAGATATTTATAAGGAAATATCAACTAAGTTAGAATTTTCCTACCAAGGTAATGAAGATATAGGTAAAAGTCTTAAAAAATCAGTAACAGAGCTTGCCAAGGACTTTAATAAGGAAAGTGAAGGTTACCAAAGTTTTGATGTAGAAGGATTTAGCCAGAATATTTCCTTTAAAAAACCAAGTTTTTTAGAAAAGGAAAAAACCTACAGTCCAACAGAAAAGGGAAGCCTAATCCACAAAGTCTTCCAAAAACTTCCTATGAAGACCTATACCGAAGAGACCTTGCTTGATGAAATAGATAGGCTAATTGATAAAAAAATCTTTGATAAGACAATTAAAGACCTAATAGATGTTGATAAACTTTTAAGCTTTTATGAAAATGACCTTATAAAGGAATTAATTGAAGGCAAATTTTCCAAAAGAAGTGAGGAATCCTTCCTAATGGCCTATGACGGATACTATGTAAATGGTCAAATCGACCTAATTTTTGAAAAAGATGAGGAAATAATCCTAATCGACTTTAAGACCGATAGGATAAAAAGAGAAGATGCCTACAAAACCCAGCTTGCTATCTACAAGGAAGCCATAGAAGAAGCCTTGGGCAAAAAAGTGAGTAAGTCACTTATTTATTGGTACAATTTTAAAGAATTTCAAATTATTTAAGGAAGGAAGTAAGTTTAGGGAAAGAAAAAAATTAAAGGTTTTAAAATAGTTTTGGCAATCCTTGTTGGATTATTTTTAATAGACCTTGCTACAAATAAGTTTGTAAATATTGATATTAGCGACCTAGCCAGGATAGATAGGGCTATAATTGATGAATATGAGAAATTTCAAGAAAGCGATGACAAACTTTGGCAAGATTATAAGCTAAGGGATAAGGACATAGTTGTAATTAACAAGAAATTTCTTGGAAATACTTATCTACTTACTAAAGATTCTAAGATAAAATCAATTTTTGCAAAGAAGATTTCTAATCAAAATGATAAGGTAAATATTTATAGGATAATGAAATTTTATCCTAAAAA
>NZ_CALGYW010000035.1 GCF_937934665.1 uncultured Anaerococcus sp. | reverse complement strand
GCTGACATCTAACCCGACCACTCGCGGGGCTATGACATCTAACCTGACCACTTGACTATCAAATACTGCCATTATGGACTTCTTTCCGCGAAGCAATATTTTCATGTTTTTCGCTCAATGAGTTTTGTACCCATGTGTGCTAAGACCCTTGATATATAAGGGTTTTCAGCTCGCTTAATCTTTTACCCTTGACATCAAGACAACAGTCTCAACGTGCATAGTCTGAGGAAACATATCTACTGCTTTGATTTTTTCTAGTTTATATCCTTGTTTTTCCAACCTACTTATGTCTCTTGCCAGTGTTTGTGGGTTGCAGGAGATGTAGATTATTTCTTTAAGTCCCGATTTGCCTATAGATTTTATTAGGTCTTTATCTAGGCCTGCCCTTGGTGGGTCTACTATTAGGCTGTCGATTTTTTCTTTTTTGATGAATTTCTCGTCGATGTATTTGGCGTTTTGGGCTATGAATTTATAATCTTTGAGATTATTCTTCTCTGCATTTATCTTTGCGTCTTTGATTGCATTTTTGTTTATTTCTACACCTACTAAATTGTCATCATTTATAGCAATAGATGAAGTTGCAGATCCGCAGTATAGGTCTAGGACTTTTTTGTTTTCGCCTAGAAGCTTTTTTGCTTCTCCATATAGATTTTCAATTTGGTAGTCATTGACCTGATAGAAGTCGTTTGTACTTATCTTAAAGGTTTTATCAAAAATTTTATATTCTAGGTATTCTTTGCCGGAAATATTTATATTTTCCCTGCCTACAATATTTATGAAAAATTTGCTAGATGAGTATTTTTCTTTGATATAAGAAATTGGATCCTTATTAGACAGGTCAAGATTTATCATAAGGTCCTGGCCATTTGTTCTAATTGTAATTTCCTTGATAGATCCTGGGAATTTTTCTGATATGTCTTTGGTGATTTTTTCTATATCTAATAAATTTTCACTTATTATATCTCTTGCTAAAAGGCAGTCCTTGATATAGACTAAATCATTTGAGTAGGATTTGTTGTAGGCAAGGGTCCCGTCTTTGTCTACTTGAAGTCTGATTTTATTTCTATACCTTAGGTCTTTTGAGGGAATTATTTCTATATCTCCTAACTTATAGGATGTGGATTTAGCCAGGGCTTGTAAAATTAGATTCTTTTTTATATCAAGTTGTTTTTCGTATTTGATATCCATAATAGTACAAGCCCCACATTCATTATAATATGGACATGGGGCTTGGGTTTGGTAGGGACTTTCTTTAATTGTTTTTATCTTTTTTGCATTGTAGAAGTTTTTCTTTTCTTCTATGATTTCTATTTCGCATGTCTCGCCAAAGACAGCATCTTCAATAAAAGCAATCTTGGTGGGAGTTTCTCCGACTCCCCTCCCATCTATTAGGATATCTCTTATATAGATATCTGTGTATTTCATTAGATTACTTTTGTTTCTCCGTTGTAGATTACTCCACCTATAGGGTCTACTGTAACTATTTGACCATCTTCTACTAGGTTTTGAGCATTTGCTGCACCTACTACTGCTGGTATACCAAAGTGAACTGCAGCTACTGCTGTATGACTTGTAAGTCCTCCCGTTTCTGTTACTATTGCTGAAGCTTTTTCGATAAATTCTGTTATATCTGAGTCTGTGAATTTAGCTACAATGATGTCGCCTTCTGTAAATTTATTTTCTAGCTCTCTTTTTGTTGATCCTATAACTACCTTTCCAGATACTGATTTTGCACCTATACCTGTACCTGATGTGATGATGTCACCAATTATGTGAACTTTGATTAGGTTTGAAGAACCGCTTACTCCTAGCGGAACACCAGCTGTTACTACTGTTAGGTCTCCTTCTTCTAGATAGCCTTCAGATAGGCCTCCTACTATAGCTCTTTCGATTAGTTCATCAGTTTCATGGGCTTGTTTGATTACTAGTGGATATACACCCCATACAATAGAAAGTTGTCTTGCAATGCTATCTGTTGTTGTTGCAGCAACTATGGTAGTTCTTGGTCTAAATTTAGAAATTACCCTAGATGTGTTACCGCTAGATGTGCATGAGATGATTGCTTTTGCATCAAGTTCTCTTGCGATTTGGCAGGTAGATCTAGCTATGGAGTTGGTTGTGTTTCTTCTAGATACAATTCTGTTGTTGTATACTTTTTCTATAAAGTCATCTGATAGTTCTGTTGTTATGCAGATATCTCTCATGGTCTTTACAGCTTGAACTGGATACTTACCACCAGCTGTTTCTCCTGATAGCATTACGCAGTCTGTACCATCAATGATAGCGTTGGCTACGTCTGTTGTCTCTGCCCTTGTTGGTCTTGGGTTTCTTATCATAGAGTCAAGCATTTGAGTAGCTGTGATTACAGGTTTTGCAGATGCATTACATCTTCTGATGATGTCTTTTTGTACTCCTGGTATAAGTTCTGTTTTTATCTCTATACCTAGGTCACCCCTTGCTACCATGATTCCATCAGATGCTTCGATGATTTCTTCTATATTGTCTACACCTTCTTGAGATTCAATTTTTGAGATAATTTTAATTGATTCTCCACCGTGGTCTTCTAGGACCTTTCTTAGGTCATATACGTCTTCTTTTTTACGTACGAAGGATGCTGCTATAAGGTCGATACCGTTTTCGATACCAAACTTAATATCATCTATATCCTTTGGTGTTAGGGCTGGTAGGTTGGTTTTTGAGCCTGGAAGGTTTACTCCCTTGTGGTTTGATAGTACACCATTGTTTTGTACCCTACATACCACATCTGTACCATCTTTTATCTCTATTACCTCAAGTTGTACTAGACCGTCGTCTATGTAGATTTCGCTTCCTACGCTTACATCTTGTGGAAGTCCTTCGTGGCTTACTGATACTATATCTTGGTTACCCATGACGTCTCTTGTTGTTAGGGTAAAGATGTCATCTGGTTTTAAGAAGATTTCTTCTACATCGTAGTTACCAGTTCTGATTTCTGGTCCCTTAGTATCTAGCATGATTGCTATTGGTTTGTTTAGCTTTCTTCTAAGTCTTCTAATTGTTTTTATTTTTTCTAAGTGTTCTTCATGAGAACCATGGGAAAAGTTAAGTCTTGCTACATTCATTCCGTTTAGGATGAGATGTTCAAGGACTTCTGGTTTTTCACTTGCTGGTCCTATTGTACAAACAATCTTGGTTTTCTTTAATATTTCAGGTTGCATATTCTCTCCTATCTTGATAAGCTATTTGCTAAATCATATAAGCTTTCATCAAATTCTGATTTAACACTGGTAGCTTCGTCTATACTTACTTCTATAATTTGTCCATTGACATAACCTAGTGCAAGGCCTGTTCTTTCTTCTGATAATAATTCTACAGCTCTAGCTCCCATTGATGAACCTAGGAGTCTATCTACTGCTGATGGTGAACCTCCCCTTTGAACGTGACCTAAAACTGTTACCTTTGTTTCAATGCCAGTTTTTTCTTCAAGTTCATTTGCTAGGGCATATGGATCACCTACTCCTTCTGCTAGGGTTATTAGGTGGTGGAGTTTTCCTCTTTTTCTACCATGTTCCATCTTTGCTATAATTTCATTAATTGAGAACTTATGCTCAGGTACGATAATAGATTCAGCTCCTCCTGCAAGACCTGAAAATAAAGCTAGGTCTCCACAGTGACGTCCCATTACCTCTATTACAACAGCCCTACCGTGTGAGCTTGATGTATCACGGAGCTTGCCTATGGCGTCTGATACTGTTTCTATGGCTGTAAAAAATCCTATAGTATAGTCAGTGTAGCCCATATCATTATCTATAGTTCCAGGAATACCTATTGTCTTGATTCCTAAATCTGATAGGGCCTTAGCTCCCTTAAAAGAACCGTCACCACCTATTACGATTAGGCCTTCGATACCATAGTCAGCTAAGATTTGTGCCCCTCTTTTTTGACCTTCTGGGGTTTTAAAGTCAAGGCTTCTTGCTGTTCCAAGAATAGTACCACCTTTGTGGATAATATCAGCTACTGATGAGATATTCATTTCATAAATATCACCCTTCATAAGGCCGTCATAACCATTTCTAACGCCCTTAATTCTCATAGACTTATTAAGTGCAGTTCTAACAGCGCCCCTTATGGCTGAGTTCAT
>NZ_CALGYW010000034.1 GCF_937934665.1 uncultured Anaerococcus sp. | reverse complement strand
AAAGAAAGAGGTACATAAATGTTTTGTTATCAATGTCAAGAAACAGCAGGAAATAAAGGCTGCACAAAAATCGGTGTATGCGGTAAAAACGAAGATGTTGCAAATCTTCAAGATTTATTAATCTACACAACAAAAGGTCTTGCAGGACTTGTTGTGAAAAAAGGCAAGGCTTGCTCTAAGGTTTACGATAGGATTTCAAACAACCTATTTATCACAATTACAAATGCAAACTTTGATGAAGAAGCAATCCTAGATGCAGTTAAAAAGACCATGGCCCTCAAGGAAAAAATCATGGGCAAAATCGGAACCGAAGGTCTTTCAGACGTAGAAAAATATCTTTCATATGATGATGAAGAACTAAGAAGAAAAGCCGTAGAAGTAGGCGTCCTAAACATAGTTAACGAAGACGAAAGATCTCTTGTAGAACTTGTGACCTACGGTCTAAAGGGTATGGCAGCTTACAACCACCACGCAAACGTCCTAGGATACAAAGATGAAGAAGTAGACGAATTTATCGCAAAAGCACTTTCCCAAACAACAAAAAACGATAAGGAAATTAACGATTTAATCAATCTTGTAATAGAAACAGGAAATCATGGTGTAAAGGCTATGGCACTTTTAGATAAGGCCAACACCGAAACTTACGGTAATCCAGAAATCACTGAAGTAGATTATTCTGCAGGTAAAAACCCAGGAATCCTAATTTCTGGCCACGACCTACACGATATGAAAATGCTTCTAGAACAAACAAAGGGCACAGGCATTGATGTTTACACCCACTCAGAGATGCTTCCTGCAAACTATTACCCAGAATTTAAGAAATACGACAACTTCCACGGTAACTACGGAAATTCTTGGTGGAAACAAAACGAAGAGTTTGAGAAATTTAACGGCCCAATCCTAATGACAACTAACTGTATTGTCCCACCAAAGAAAAATAATACCTACTTAGATAAGATGTTTACAACATCTAACGCAGGTTTCCCAGGTGCAAAACATATAGAAGCTGATGAAAATGGATATAAAGATTTCTCAGCAATAATTGAGATGGCAAAAAAATGCCAAGCACCAGAAAACCTTGAAGACATCACAGTTGTAGGTGGTTTTGCCCACAACCAAGTACTTGCTCTTGCAGACAAGGTAGTAGATGAAGTAAAAGCAGGCAATATCAGGAAATTCGTAGTAATGGCTGGCTGTGACGGAAGAAGCTCAAAGAGAAACTATTACACAGACTTCGCACAAGCCCTACCAAATGATACAGTAATCCTAACAGCAGGTTGTGCAAAATACCGTTACAACAAGCTAGGTCTTGGTGATATCAACGGTATTCCAAGAGTCCTTGATGCAGGTCAATGTAATGACTCCTACTCCCTAGTTCAAATCGCTCTAGCACTTAAAGACGCCTTTGAACTTGATGATATAAATGAGCTCCCAATCGAATACAACATAGCTTGGTATGAGCAAAAGGCAGTTATAGTCCTTCTTGCCCTACTATCTCTAGGAGTTAAAAACATCCACCTAGGACCAACTCTTCCAGCCTTCCTAAGTCCAACAGTAGTAGACTTTTTGGTAGAAAACTTTAATATCGCACCAAACACAACAGTAGAAGAAGACCTGGAAAAAATGATAGGCTAAAATTAAAATCGTCGGCACAAAAGTGCCGGCTTTTTTTATTTGCAATTGAAGTATAATAGGACTTAGAAAGGATGTGCAAATGGATATAAAAAATATTAAAATTTTTAAAAACTTGTCAGACGAGGACCTCGTTCTTATAAAAAAGAAGATAGAATTTGTAGAAAAAAAATATTCAAAGGGAGAATATATTTTTAGGTACGGAGAATCTAGCGGAGATCTGTATTATCTAGTAGAAGGTAATCTCAACGTTTACCAATTAGATGGCAATGGTAAAAGATTTATCTTCCAAAACTTCACCAAACCTACACTGTTCGGCGAAATCTACTCCTACCTGGAAGAACCCTTTGACTTCGACTGCGAATGCAAAACAGACTCTAAAATCCTAATTATCAAAAATTTTAAGAAAATATTTGAAACACCATGCCCGGAGAGCTTTCTAAGATCCTATATAAACTTCATATCAAAAAAATGCCTGGCCCTATCAAAGAAAAACCAAATAACATCCCAAGCAAGCCTAAGACAAAAAATAAGCAAATACCTAATAGAAAACCAAAAAGAAGGCAAAGTAAAACTAATCATGACGAGAGAAGACTTTGCAGACTACCTCTCTACAACCAGACCAAGCCTATCAAGGGAACTATCAAAAATGGCCGATGAGGGGATTATAAAACTAGATGGAGATTTTATTGAGATTTTGGATAGGGATGGGATTGAGTTTTAGTATTTAAAGGTAACTTTAATCTAAAACTACGTCGAATGTATGATAAGAGCCTACTTTTAAGTGTACGTAAGAGATTTCTCCAGTCTCAACGAGCCGACGGGCTTGCGCTACGCTCGGTCGAGACGTGTATATTTCTTCCAAACCGTGCAATCAAAACTAAAATAAGCCTATTAGAAAAGTATTGCAATCAACAATGTTTGACGAAATCCAAATGAGCCAAGAAATAACTGGAACCTCGAGACCATTTCTCTTATTTACCTAGTTAAGATTTCTAATCTAGGAAGCCGTAACAAAAATCGCACTGTTTGAGGCTTTAGCCGAGTTTGCGATTTTTAGGCGACCGATGATTAGAAATCTGTGAGGAAATACGTATACTAATTCGAAGTTATTATCTCTACAAATCAAGCTTGCTGAAAGCAAGCAACAATGTTCGCACTCCGCTAAGGAGCCGCCCCAGGGGTGTAAGTCTCCACGAGCCGACGGGCTTGCCATAGATTTTAAGGAGGGGCATAAGGGGGATTTTGCCCAAGTGGCCGAGAGCGGCGGAACGCCCCCTACGCCCCTCCTTATTTACGAAGATTCAACTGTAAATATAATCAACATTTAAAATATAAAGTTAAGATTATAAATTAAATACTTTTATAAAATATTTTCAAAAAATATTTTCCCGCAAAAAAAGACAAGCCTCAATTAGCTTGTCTTTTAAAATGTTAATTTTGTTGTAAAATCAATCTAAGTCCTCTCGAAGAAGCTTCGCTCCTTCTCGGAAAGTTTCTAGACTAGGCCTTGCTTCGTCTCAGAAATGACGGATTTCATCCGTCACCCATAGAAGG
>NZ_CALGYW010000033.1 GCF_937934665.1 uncultured Anaerococcus sp. | reverse complement strand
ACTTCTTCAGTTTTTTCTACTTCTTCAATAGGTTCGCTAACTTCTTCAGCTAAAACTGGTGCTTTTTCTTCATTAGAAATAATTTCTTCTTGTTGAGGCTCTTCTTGCTTAGCTTCTTCAGTCTTATTGTCTAGATTTTCTTCTACTGGTTTTTCTTCAATCTTAGCTTCGTTAGCTTTAGCTTCATATGTAGTAAGGTCATCTAGGTTTTCATCGTTATAAACAACTATATCTTTAACTTCTTCTTGAGCTTTACCTTCGATTAAAGCGTCTAGACTTTCATCATCGTAAGATACAATTTCTTTATTTTTCTCTTCAGTAACTTCCACGCCTTTTGAAGCTACTTCTATATCTTGAACTTCCTCTTTGTTAGCTTCTTCTTTTGCCTTTTCTTCAGCAATTTTTTCAGCTTCTATTATTTGTTTTTTAACAAGAGTCTTAGCTGTATTTTCTATAGCTATATCTTTTTTTATTTCTTGACTTGCTTTTTTAGCATCTCTATTTGTGCCAGCAATCTTTGTATTTTTAACTTCTTTTGTATAATCAGACTTAACGAAAGAATAAGAAGAATCAACTTCCTTGTCTTCTTCTGTAATTAATGAATTTGTATGTTTGTCATTTTCTAAATCTGATACAGTAGTAGCATATGCTGTTGCTACAGCCGCTGATGCAGCTATAACTGTTAATGCTGCTCCTATATTTTTCTTACTCATATTAAATTACTCCTCCATAATTGTCATGAATTGTAAATTATAAATCTGTCGTATTTTGAAATCTAAGTAGATTTTATATCTTTTTAACAAAAATGTCAATAATTAGTTACAAAAAAATTACACTTAAAGGTGTGTTTTTATGTATATTATCAAATTACAAAGAATTTCCCCAATATATATAAAAATATTTTACCAATAAGCGTAATTTTGAAAACATGCAATTAGAAATTTGTAACCAATTGTGTATTAATTATGTAAAGAGTAAACCTATAAGCCGTGTTCTGTCGTGGATAATCATCTGTCTAGTCTTATTATTGCTAATAAGATCAAGCGAACTACCATTTTCTGGACTGGGCCGAGCAAGCCTCCTATTGTCCCTTCTGTTCTTGCACCGGATGGGGTTTACATAGCCTGCCTATCACTAGGACAGCTGGTGAGCTCTTACCTCGCCATTCCAACCTTACCAAGATGGCGGTATACTTTCTGTTGCACTTGCCTGAAGATCACTCTTACTTGACGTTATCAAGCATCCTTGCTCTATGGTGCACGGACTTTCCTCGTTGCGTCTTATGCGCTCCGCGATTATCTGATTTACTCCCTAGTTAGGATACCTCTTTTTTTAAAAAAGTAAAATTAAATAAAGTGTCTAAAGCTATCTGTTTTTGAAAAAGTATAAACTTCTTTTCCTAGTATTTCTTCTATTTCTTCTGCTAGCTTAAAAACAATATGGTTCTCACTTGCAAAGTGGCCTACATCAGCAATTATTATGCCCTTATTTGACATATCCATAGCTTCGTGATACTTTACATCCCCTGTTATAATTAAGTCGCAAGATTTGTTAATAGCATCTTCTATAAGTGATGATCCTGCACCGCCACAAAGGGCAACTTTTTTTATCTCTTTGTTAAGGTTTCCATAAGCTACTAGACCACTAGCTTTTAATTTTTCTTTCACATCTCCTAAATACTTACTTGCACTCTGTTTTTCAATATAGCCATACCTTCCTAGGCCGATTTCCTTATCTTCTTCTAAACTTTTAATATCTCTAAGACCCAGAATATTTGCAAGGTTATCATTAACCCCACCTTCAGCTACGTCTAAATTAGTGTGAAAGGCGAAAACTGTAATGTCATTTTTAATACACCTTTTAAGTCTATTATAGAAACTATCCCTAAAATCGATGGAATTTGTTGGATTAAAGAGATACGGATGGTGGGTAATAATTAGGTTTACTCCTTCTTTTATTGCTAAGTCAATAGCTTCATCCTCGAGGTCTAAGGATAAGATAACTCCCTTTAATTCATCATCTGGATTTCCTAGCTGAAGGCCTGAATTATCCCATTCTTCTTGTAAATCAAAGGAATATTTTTCTTCTAGTTTTTTTATTAAATCTAAAATTTGCATCTTTCTTCCACCTTTCTTATGGCTATGAGTCTATCTGTAATTTTATTAATTGCTCTAGCGTCTTGAGATTTTTCTTTAATCTCTTCTAAAAATCCTTGATTTTTTTCCTTATCTATGGCCAGTTTTTCTCTTAGGAGGGTGCTTTTATTTTCTATATCAGTTAAACCATAATAATATTCTTCAAAACCTAGGTCTTGATTCTTTCCGTAATAAACTTTCAATATATCATAGTATTTTCTATTTTCGTAGGATAGAAAATCTTTTTCTATATAAAAACCATGGTCATTTAAAAAATTCCTTAGCTCATAGGTATTAACATTTGATGCAAGGATCATATAATCAAGATTTTTTGCAAAGTCTAAACTTCCCTCTATGATTTCAATTATGGTATTTGCTCCCATACCTGCTATTATAGCTACTTGACCCTCTTCACTTTCTAAACCCTTAAAACCATCTGTGACCTTAGTTTTTATAATCTTACTTAGGTCATCATCTAACTTATCTACCAATTTTTGAAGACTGGGTTTAGATATATCTGTCGCTGTAATGTCAGTTGACAGTTTGTTTTTTGCCAAATATAAAGGAACCAATCCATGATCGGTTCCTACATCTATAACTTTTTTATTTGAATCTAAGATATTAATAATATCTAATAATCTTTTCTTATCTTCCATCTATAAAAAATCTTTCAATAATTCACTTTTGTTAGGGGATTTTAACTTTCTTAAGGCTTTAGCCTCAATCTGTCTAATCCTCTCCCTTGTTACATCAAATTCCTTACCCACTTCTTCAAGAGTACGTGGTGTGCCATCAATTAGACCGAACCTTAGTTGAAGGACGCGTTTCTCTCTCGCTCCAAGGCAAGATAGGACATCATTTAATTGCTCTCTTAGCATAGTATAATTTGCCGCTTCCCCTGGATCTATAGCAGTATCGTCTTCTATGAAATCACCTAAGTGGCTGTCATCTTCTTCCCCAATTGGCGTTTCAAGACTTACTGGCTCTTGGGCGATTTTTCTAATTTCTGATACCTTTTCAACTTCTATACCCATTATCTCTGCTATTTCTTCATTAGATGGGTCACGACCTAGGTCTTGAACTAGTTGCCTTTGAACACGGACGAGTTTATTTATCGTTTCTACCATGTGAACAGGTATTCTAATTGTCCTTGCCTGGTCTGCTATAGCACGTGTTATAGCCTGTCTTATCCACCAAGTAGCATAGGTTGAGAATTTAAAACCTCTGTTGTAATCATACTTATCAACAGCCTTCATAAGTCCCATATTTCCTTCTTGGATTAGATCTAAAAAACTCATACCACGACCAACATACTTCTTGGCTATGGATACTACTAACCTTAGGTTAGTCTCAGCAAGTTTTTCCTTGGCTCTTTGGGATTTTAATATATCTAGTTCAAGTTTATTAAGTTCATCTTCAGTAAACTCTTCGTTATTTAGCATTTTTAGAGATATATTTCTCTTAGCTATTATATAGGATAAAAATGATGCTTCGTCATCTGATAAAGGCTGTTTTTCCTTAATGGAGTGAGCAAATTCCGAAGTTTTAAGAAGATTATCTATTATCATCTGGTCATTTGTTTTTATAGTATCTTTATTAGCTGCTTTTTTTAATAGGTCATTAAAGGATGAATAGACCATGCTAACAACTTCATCATTTTCTACGATATTTAGCATATGGCCAAAGGAGTCGAAAAGATCACAGAGGATATTAGCGTCTTTTCTTGATAGGTCGTCATCATCTATAGAATTTTGTGCTATATTACATATTAGAATCTTAGCGTTTAACTGTTCCAACTGGTCTTTATCAAGATCTTCTTCCATAACTTGCTTAAATAGTGAGCCCATATTTGTAAGCCCATCAAGGTCTTTTATAACCTTCTCATCTAAGTCTTTACCATCTTTTAAAGAATTATTAGCTGATTGTAAAACCCTGGCTAGGCCTCCAAAAAAGATGTCACTTGCAAGTTTATTTTTATTTTGCTTACTAAGTTTACTTCCGTGGATAGACTTTCTGGCTAATTCTCCTGATTCCATACGGCGAGCTAGGATTATTTCCTCAGTTGCAGTAAGCAAATCAACCTTGCCTATCTCTTTAAGATACATTTTCACTGGGTCATCAAGTTTTATACCAGCAAGATTATCTACAGACTTATCAATTTCTTTTTCTAACTCTTTTTCGTCTATTTCTTCATCTTCGTCTTCATC
>NZ_CALGYW010000032.1 GCF_937934665.1 uncultured Anaerococcus sp. | reverse complement strand
ATAAATTGCATAATTAATATGATATGGGAAAATAACTTTCAAGTCAAGAATATTAAAAAATGCGCGTGAGAGTCTAGATTAGGAAAACAATTGGGAGTGGTATGAACTTTGAAAAATTTTTAAAAAATAATGGTTAGTGGAAATATGTGTGATAGATTCTGACTAAAAATATAATCAAGGCATGTATTGATCCTGATTTTATGGGGTTCCGTATCGAGTCTCCACGAGCCAACGAGCTAATGTCATTAATAAGTATGTGGGTTTTATAAATTTTAGACTCCTTTACCATATCTCAGGTTTAATGAGTACCAGAGGGTCCTCCCAGAGCCGGACAAGCTTGATCTCACAAAGCCGACGGGGTCCTCCTCGAGCCGGACAGGGTCTCCACGAGCCAACGGGCTGGTTCGCACTCGAAACGAGAAGTGGTGGGTTTGTAGTTGGTTACTGAGTTTATAGGCAATTATTTAATGTACTATAACACTAAACATTAAAATAGTAAAAATTATCATTTTATCGTTAATTTTTTAATCAACTGATCTTCCCCAAACCGAACAGCCTAGGTCTTCACAAGCCAAGGCCTACCACAAAGACGACGACTGGTTAATTATTCTAAATTAGATTTTTTATAAAATTAAAAAACGGTAGCTACTAACTACCGTCTTCTAATACTCATACAACAATTGAGAGTCTTGGTATTAGCTTTTCTACCAAACACCTAGTTTTCTGAGTCTTTATAATTTTTCAATATCTCTGTCAGGTTTTCTTTGCCTAGTTTTAGCTTTTCTTTGAAGATTTTGCTTAGGGTTTCTTTGCCTTTTTTGCTGGATAGGTCTTCTATGTCCATTTCCCCTTTAAAAACTAGCTCCATGAAGGCGATGTAGGCTGTGCCTAGGGCTGCTGTTATGACTCCGGCTGTGCCTGCTGATATGGCTCCGCCTGCTATGGACCCTGCTGCTGGGACTAGTTTTATAATGTTTGCCACTACTGTCCTGCCTAAGAGGGTGGCTCCTCCTGATCCTATGGTTGATGATAGGAGGGCTGTTATTACTGATTTATTGACATCAAAACCAAAGATGACAGTAATAGAAGCAATCATTCCTACCTGGGTTGGGATTAGAAGGGCTGCGTCTGCGAAGGGTATGGGTGCTGCCCCTTGGCCTGTAGCTGCTAGGGCTGCTGTAGCTACGACCTTAGAGGCTCGACGCTTTTTTTCTGATAAGCTTGCTATTTGTACATGCTGTAGGGTGTCTAGGAGTTCTTCTGGTAGGGCTTCGCCCATTACTTCTATCAATTTATCAAGACCAAAAGATTTGACTACTCCTACATTTTCTATCTCAAAATCTTTGGCAAGGACTGGTATAACTTGAATAATATCTAAGTTTTCTTCAAGGATCATCTGTTTCATTTTTTCTGCATTTTTCTTAGAAATTGCCTGGGTTAGTACTACTATTATCGGCACTTGGGTGACTTGGTTTTCCATAGATAACTCTCTAAGCCACTCTATCTCTTCTGGTTCTATCCTATTTGAAGCTGTATTTATGCAATACCATATACAATGGATGGCCTTATTTATATCCTTAGTTGCAAGTCCCTGATTTATCGTATCAAAAACCTCTTTTTTGACATCGTCCTGGACGTCCTTGCCGAGTTCAAAGCCCCTAGTGTCATAAATTGCAAGAGGTATATCCTTTTTTGTTATCTTTCTCATGTGGTTAGTAACAGGTCTACCCATGCCTGTTTCTGCTAACTCGTCCTTAAAAACTGCATTTATAAGGGTGGACTTACCTACGCCTGTCTTGCCAGCTACTATTATATTTAAGGTCGAAAGGTTTTGGATTTTTTCGTTGATTGCATCAATGGTTTCTTGAGCAACCTTGCCTAGGTCATTTATCATATAAACTCCTTAGTTTTTTATAATCGTCTTTTATAGGGATATTGTACTTACAAGTGAGATTTTGACAATAAAAGAGGAGCTTTCGCCCCCCCAATCTTATTTTGATTCTTCTAGCAATTTCAAGGTGTCATCTGTGCTTAAAACATAGGTATAGATAACATTCATTATCTTTAGCTCTGCTGTGTGTAGTTCTTCAGAGGCTCCTATACAAGCATCGTGGACGGTTATTACTTGATAGCCTGCATCTGCAAGCCCCCTTACTGTAGAGGCTACGCACTGGTCTGTAACCATACCACAGACTACAACAGTTTCTATATCCATATTATCTAAAAGGTGCAGGTAATTTGTGCCTGTTGTTACTGAGTCGGTTGTCTTATAGACTACAATTTCATCTTTGATTGGTTTTAGGGGATCTACTACTTCTGCCGCATAGGAATTTACTGGCATGAGCATATTGTTCCAGCCTTCAGATTTTTGGACAGGAGAGCGATCTCTTCCGTCTTCTCTTTGGCAGGCAATTAGACCGTAGGATACTAGTAGGTCATTTTCCCTAAAATAATCCAAAACTTTTTTTGTATTGGGAAGAGCAACCTTGTGCATTTTATCAAAATATGGCTTCCAAGCATCCCACAAGCCTTGCTCTTTAAACTCCTTGGCTTCCCCAAAATCTGTTAGGCAAAACTCGTTTTGGTAGTCAATTATTAAAAGGATTGTTTTAGATAGGTCTATATCTAGGTCAGGAAAATCTTCTACATGCTCGTAATACTTTGATACAAATTGTCTGTCTAATTTCATACATACCTCCATTTATTATTCTACTAAATAAATAATCTAGTAAAACGCTTTCTTAGTTTATATTATAACACAAAGATCCTTAAAACAAAAAACACCCACAAAGTTGACTTCATGAGTATTTTCCTGACAGTTACTAGGATATTTTATATTTCTGGCCAAGTGTCTTGGTTATAGCACATGTCCCAAAACATTAGTTCAAACATGCCTGTCTTTACTACTATCTCTTCTAAAATCTCTAGCTCTCTTTCTGGTTTGCCTGCTGCAAGTTTGTTTATAAGAGCCATGGCATTATCATTTAAGTCTGTAAAGTCATCTGATGAGTACATTTCTATCCATGATCCGTAGTTTTCATTTTCTAAGGCTCCTGGGATTTGGGCTAGGTTGAGACCTATATAGCTATAGCACCAAGAACATGCAAGAAGGGCTGCGGCTACATTTTCTACCCCACCTGCCTGGGCTTTGTTGAGCATATAAGAAGTGTAGGCAGTGTTTATTGCTGAATTTTCTGTTTTTTCCAAATCTTCTATACTTATGCCAAAAGTCTTGGCATAGGATTTGTGAAGGTCCATTTCCATAAATAAGACCCCGTCAAGACCCTTGGCAAAAGAATTCATGGTCTCCAAATCATGGGCCTTTGCTGTACCTATAGCAAATAGCCTAGCGTATTCTATAAGGTAGACATAGTCTTGCTTGACCCAGTGCTTAAATTTCTCAAGGTCAAGACTTCCATCACCCATACCTTGGACAAAGGGATGATTTAGGCATGCATCCCATATCCCCTTGATTTTTGGATATATCCTATCTGTGAATTTTTCTGACATAAAAAAACCTCCTTGTATTCACAAGGAGAATATTCGCTTAGTCCACATCCCTACGCTAGTCTTAACTAGATCAGGTATAAGAGTTCGATTTCTCGTCTCAGCTAAAGCACCCCTTGTGTTAGTGATATTATATCGAAGATAGGGCTTTTTATCAAATCTTTAAAAATTCATCAATATTTATAACTCTTATCCCTTCTTTTTTTAAAAGTCTTGCAAAAATCCCATCCCCATCTACTAGTCTCCCAGAAAAAGACCCGTCATAAATTTGACCTACCCCACAAGATGGGCTTTTTGATTTTAATATAACCAATTCTACACCACTCTCATTTACTATATCTAGGGATTTCTCGGCTCCTCTTCTAAACTCTTTGTCAACTGACCTTCCTTCTTTAGTAAGGACCTTGCCAGCTACTATCTCCGCTGGATCTCTAGGTGTAGGAAGGCCTCCCATGACCTCTGGGCAAAGAGAAATCACCTCATGGTCTTTTAAAAGTCTTTCTAATTTTGATGAGTAATTATTCCCACCATTGTATTTAGTATTTGCTCCCAAAAGACAAGCACTCACTGCAATTTTCATCTAACCACCTCATCTTTTGCATATAATTTATAGGTATTTTTTATCCTTACTAACATTTTACCCTAAAAATAATGGAAAAAAATTAAAAAAAACTTTTAATTATTAATTTAGGAGGTATGATAGGCTTATTAATTTATATATGAAGAGAGGAATTATTATGAAAGAACATAAAGGATTTACGGGCCAGCTTGGTTTTATTTTTGCTGCAGCAGGTTCTGCTGTTGGCGTAGGCAATCTTTGGCGTTTTCCCTATCTAGCAGCTAAAGACGGAGGAGGAGTCTTCCTCATTATATACTTGCTTTTGGTGTTTACTGTAGGTTTTGCCCTCCTTACCACAGACCTTGCCATAGGCCGTAGGACAGGTAAAAGTGCAATCTATGCCTACCAATCTATGAAGTCTAAGTGGAAGTTTTTGGGTATTTTTACCTTTTTTGTACCAGTTATCATCATGACCTATTACGCAGTTATAGGCGGATGGATTTTAAATTACATAAAGTTGTTTTTGACAGGTGAGGTTAGACTTGCAGCCGATGAGTCATACTTTTCTAGCTTTATTTCATCAAATATATCTGTTTATGTAAGCCTTATCTTTATGGCTCTAACAGCCCTTATCGTTTTTGGTGGGGTTGAAAAAGGTATAGAGAGGGTTTCTAAGATTATCATGCCAGTACTTTTGGTAATGGTGCTTGGCATAGCTCTTTTCTCCCTTACCCTAAAAGAAACTACTGCTACAGGTGAAGTAAGGACTGGTCTTCAAGGTCTCGCTTTTTACTTAAAACCAGATTTTAGTGGAATGACTGTGGGTAGGTTTTTACAAATCGCCCTAGATGCCATGAGTCAGTTATTTTTCTCTCTTTCAGTATCGATGGGAATTATGATAACCTATGGCTCTTATGTAAAAAAAGATGTAGACCTAGCCAAGTCTGTATCTATAATAGAAATCATGGACTCCTTTGTAGCCATGCTTGCAGGTGTTATGATAATACCAGCAGTCTTTGTATTTTTGGGTGTTGAGGGTATGTCAGCAGGTCCTGGCCTTATGTTTATTTCCCTACCAAAAGTATTTTTCCAAATGGGTGCAGCAGGTAGGATAATAGGACTAGTGTTTTTTATCCTAGCAGGTTTTGCAGCTCTCACCTCTTGTATATCAGTACTTGAATCAATTGTTGCAAATACTATAGAAATCTTGGATACAAAAAGACAAACAACTACCCTTGTTCTATCTCTTATCTACCTAGTAGCCACAGCAGTAATTGCCCTAGGCTATAGCAAGTTTTATGTAGAAGTCAGCTTGCCAAACGGCTCTACTGGCCAGCTTCTAGATATAATGGACTATATATCTAATAGCTGCATGATGCCTCTAATAGCCTTCCTATCGTCTATCTTTGTAGGTTGGATAATGAAGCCAGACTGGGTTATAGAAGAAGTAGAGCACGGTGGCAAGAAATTTAGAAGAAAGGGTCTTTATATAATAATGATCAAGTACTTCTTGCCAGTAATAATGTTTATCCTATTTTTAATATCAACAGGTATTTTTACCTACTAAAAAATCGCTCCTTTTGGGGCGATTAAAGCTGTTAACAAATCAAACCATTTGTTTGTTTTATCAATCAAAAACAAATAACCATCATACAAACCCCAAATTTATGGGATTCCTCGTCGAAGCCTAACGGCTTCTCTGTCGGAATGGCGTAGGTTTATATACTTTGTTGACGCTGTGAATCGCTCCTTTTGGGGCGATTTTTTATCTAAATCTTTGGTTATTTACACTACCGACCTCTTCCCTTCTCGACCAAGCAGAGCTCACACCCCCGTCTCGACCGAGCGGAGCGAGTGGAGAGACCTCTAGCCTTGTCAATATAATAAATATGGTAGGGAGTTATATTTACTTTCAAACCTAGCCTTCCTTATCCCAAGTTCATCCCGGATTTAGGTCATCTCACAGTTTTTTATTTAAAACTTTCTACAAGGGCAAGGACTTCAGGGAAATCTTCTTTCTTATACTTTTGCTTATAGCTTGTAGAATCTGCATAAATCTCAAGCTTATAATTTTCCTTATCGATCTTAATATTTCTTATATCAGAAAAAGTAATTTCCCTAATATTTGATTTTCCAGGTAAAACATAAAAACCATCTTCACCGATTCCTTGACAATAAATTGATGTGTAAAGATAAAACAGGGCAGAAACTGCTGTAATACCAGATTCTATTCCCCTTCCTATTTTATAAGCCATTATTATAAACAAAATCCCAGATGTCACCAATATAATATTATAAATAGGTCTTATATCTATTCTGATTTTCATCTCCTTACTTTCTATTAGATTGAAAATTGCAAAGCCTAAAAACATTAAAATTACTAAGTACTCCATAAATCCTCCTAAAAACGGATTAATCTCCTAATAATATTATATCAGATTTTAAATATGAGACTAATGGGTAAATTATTAATATAAAGAAAAGAGGATATTATGAATTTATTAGAAAATTTAAAAATACTTGATTTTACAACCCTACTTCCAGGACCTTACGCAACCTGGAGTATTGCTGAAATGGGAGCTAAGGTTTTAAAAATTTCTGCCCCTAATAGAAAGGATTTGGTTTTAGAATCAGGTCCTAAAACCGAAAAGGGTCTTACAGCCAACAGGGCTTGGTTAAATAACCAAAAGGAAGAAATTTTCCTAAACCTAAAAGAAGAGTCTGGTAAAAAAGAAATAAAAAGACTGATTAAAGAAGAAGGATACAACTGTATAATTGAGCAATTTAGACCTGGTGTTATGGCCAAGTTTGGTCTTACCTATGAGGATATAAATGAAATCAAGGATGACATAATCTACCTAAGCCTAACTGGCTACGGCCAAGATGGATCTCATAAGGATAAGGCAGGTCATGATATAAATTTCCTAGCTCTGTCTGGTCTCATGAGCCACTCTGGTAGGAAGGAAACTGGCCCAGTCCTTTATGGAATGCAAATAGCAGATATGGCATCTGCCCAAAACGCAATAATAGGTATCCTTGCTGCCCTAAATAAGAGAAATACAACTGGAGAAGGCTCTTATATAGATGTCTCTATCCTTGATAGCGTGATTCCTTTTAATACCATGGCAGGCGCTGGTGCTATGATAAATGGGATAAATCCAAAAAGAGAAGGAGACTTCCTAAATGGTGGATCCCTCTATGATTTTTATGAAACAAAGGATAATAAATACCTAAGCATGGGAGCCCTAGAGCCAAAGTTTTTTGAAAGATTTTGTAAAATCATTGGCAAGGAAGACTGGATAGAGGCAGGGTGTGTCTGTCCTGACTATGAGGAGAAAAAAGAAATTTTAAGGGAAATTTTCAAGGAAAAAACTAGAGATGAATGGATGACAATATTTAAAGACGCTGATTGTTGCGTTGAGCCCGTCCTAGATATTAAGGAAGCCCTAGTCCATAGCGAAAATACCAAAGAAAGGCAAACAGTTAAGACTATAAATATAGATGGCGAGGAAATTAATGTCTATGCAAACCCTATAAAGTTTAAATAAAAATCGTAATTTATAACAAATAGGGGTATAATACCTATAGTATTTGGCAGTTGTCTAATGACGACTGCTTTTTTTATTGAAAGAGAAAAGGAAAATATAGTGGAATTTAAAGAATTAGAATTAACAGATGAAATATTAAAAGCGATAGCAGACATGGGTTTTAAAAACCCTTCTCCTATCCAAAAAGAAACCATACCACCCCTCCTAGAAGGACGTGACCTGATAGGCCAAGCTCAAACCGGCACAGGCAAGACTGCAGCTTTTTCTATCCCAATTTTAGAAAGAGTAGAAGCAAATGGCATAACCCAGGCCCTTATCCTCTGCCCTACCAGGGAGCTTTGTATGCAAGTGGCAGGAGAGATAAAAAATCTTGCTAGGTATAAAAAAGAGATCAAGGTCCTTTCAGTTTATGGGGGCACCCAAATCGTAAGGCAGATAAAATCCCTTAAAAAGGGTATAGAAATAGTCGTCGGCACCCCTGGTAGGCTTATGGACCTTATGAGAAGAAAGGTCTTAAAACTTGACAAGCTAAAAATAGTAGTCCTTGACGAGGCTGATGAGATGTTTGATATGGGCTTTAGGGATGATATGAAAATTATCCTCGATGCTACAAATAACGACAGACAGACTTGTTTTTTCTCTGCTACTATGGGCGCGCAAATAACAGAATTTTCTAAAATCTACCAAGAAAATCCTGTTACGGTCAAGATCAAGGCAAAGGAGTTAACTGTAAATAGGATTGACCAATATTATATAAGTCTAAAGGAAAACGAAAAGGAAGAAACTCTAACTAGACTTTTAGAAATAAACCAGCCAAGGCTTGCCATTGTCTTTTGTAATACAAAAAGAAAGGTAGATAGGCTTGTAGAATCTCTTAGCAAAAAATCCTACCTTGTCGATGGCCTCCACGGAGATCTCAAACAGGGGCAAAGAGATTTTGTAATGAAAAAGTTTAGGAACAATACCATAGATATCCTTGTGGCAACAGATATAGCAGCCAGAGGTCTTGATGTAGATGATGTGGACCTAGTTATTAACTACGACCTACCTCAGCTTGATGAATACTATGTTCATAGGATAGGTAGGACTGCTAGAGCTGGTAGGAGTGGGCTTTCCTATTCCCTTATAGCTGGCAAGGATAATAATAGGCTAAGACAGATAGAAAAATATACCAAGGCAGATATCAAACAAACTCAGATCCCAAGCCTAGTCCAGATGGATAGGAGCCAGGAAGTAGCCATAATTGATGACATAGTAGAAAAACTAGATTCTTTTACAAGTCTAGAAAAGGAAAAGTCAATCCTTGTTAGACTTATGGAAAAGGGCTACGATCCCTTTATAATCTCCCAAGTCCTCCTAGTTGATAGGCTAAATAAAGATAGTCTAGACCACCACGATAAGATAACTGGTGTAGACACCCCAGCTAAAAAGTCAAAGTCAAAGTCAAGAAAAAATAAGTACAAGGACGAAAACATGGCCACCCTCTTTATAAACAGGGGCAAGATGGATAAGTTTAGTAAGGATAAGATAATAAAGGCTCTAAATAGGCTCGCCCATGTGCCAAATAAAAAGATTGGCCAGATAAGGATACAAAAATCCTATAGTTTTGTAGATGTAGAAAAAAGCGTCGTCTACGACTGTATCAGGGGTCTTGATAACAAAAAAATCTTCGGCAAAAAAGTAAAAATAGAAGAAGCTAAGAACTAAAAAAAGTGATGGACCTTGAAATACAAGGATCCATCACTTTTTTGCTTATTCAGATTTCAAAACTTCTTTTCTCTTAGCCTTGTTTTCCTTGGCCTTTTCTAGGAAGTTTTCTTTAGCATAGGCTATGATATCGTCTGACTCATACATGGCCCTGCCGTCTATAACTATACAAGGTACTTGAACCTTGCCGCCTGCCTCAATTAGCTTATCTTGGTTTTCATAGCCAGAAGTCGCATCTTCAATATTGTATGAAGGGAATTTGATGATGTCATTTTCCTTAAAGAAGTTCATAACTTTAAGGCAAAATGGACAGTCTGGTTTGAAATAAAGTTCAAAATCCCATTCTCTTTTAATTTCTTTTCTCATAACAATCCTTTCCTTTTCCTCTACTATAATGTTACCCAAAAAACATTTTTAAAAACTCTTATCAAAAAAGAGCTGAAAATCATATAAGAACCTACTATTTATCCCAAATTTTACTCAAAAGATAAGCTTTCTTACCCTGGGTTTTCTTGCCGTATTCAATAGCGGCCACAGGACATTTAGAAATACAGGCTGAACAATGGGTGCATTTGCCATTCCAAATAGGCTTACTATTTTGATAAGAAATATTATTTAAAACACAGACCTTTTTGCATAGGCCGCAAGATATACACTCATCAGTCGCATAAAAGTCCCTATCCTTGACAATAAATTTGAAAAAGATTGGGTTTATAAGAGCTGATTGCAATTTTCCTAAAAGTCCTACTTTTTTCTTAGGAAAAGTTTCTTTGTTTTTTATATAAGTGGAGATTTGTTCAATTTCCCTAGTGCTTTCTCCTATTATTCGTCTATTGACTTCATCAGCTTCTAGATCAAAAAGCATGACATAATTTTCTGGCATCCTAATCCCATATAGGCCCCTAAAATTAAGGCCGAGTTTTTCTATGTCTTCTTTTATAAACATATAGGCATTGCCACAAGAATCCCCATAGTCCATAACCACATAAAAGTCCCTAAACCCCCTAAAATTACATTTAGACAAATATGCTGATAAAAATCTCGGCACCCTCCAAGAATATGTAGGAGATACCAAAACGAAGGGCTTATCTGATATGAAAGTCTCATGTCTTCCTTCTCTCATATAAGCAAATAAATCGACAACCTCGTCATCTAACCTATCTCCAAGCTTATTTGCCAAATATTTGCTATTGCCAGTTGCTGAAAAATATAATATCATCTTAACCCCTTAGCTAAAATCAATTTTCAAATACTTTTTTAATGGCTTTACAATCTCGAAAACATTTTTTAGTTCATCATCATTCAAACCTGATAAATATATCTCGCTTCCGTGGTAGACGCTGCAGTACTGATGGCAAATTTCAAGTGTGAAAAATGTACTATAATAAGCTATGTCATCTCCTAATTTTACTTTATAATTTTCCATAAAATCTCTTATCATTTTCTTACTTATAAGGCAATCAACATTTGTCAGATACTTTTCTCTATTAATCTTAAGCTTGCTATCATAAAAAACAAACTTTCTAAAATATTTGACTGGTCACTTTCAAAGCTTGCCCTAAATCTTAATCCTGGCTTTAAGAAAATATCGGTTTTTTCTAACCACCAGTTCGGATTAGCCCTATAAATATCATAATCGATTAAGAATATATCTATATTTGCATTTTTCTAAGCAAGCCACCATGTCCCGTCTTGGCTTTGGTGGAGACTGCCAATCTTTTCTTCTATAATATTTGAATCTAAGTCTTTTATAATTAGCTTATCATAATATTTGTAATCTTCGCCTGCCCTGTTATTTTCGTCATCCCAACCTTCTTCTTTAGCTGTTAGAACTGTATATGTTACACCCTTAATAACTTTGTGGTATATTCCATCAGAAAAATTTAGGTTTTTATCTTTGATATTTAGTAAATTTGTAATAAAATAATTGTTAGACATATTTAATCTCCTTTTTAAGTTGTGGTTAATTTAATTATAGGGTAAATGATTAAATATGTCTTCTTTTTTACAAAAAAATCGTGCTGACAGAAGTATCATTTACTTCTACCAACACGATTTATTATAGAACCCCTTTGTTTTAGCTAAACTTGGGGTGATACTTTTTCTATTATTATCGTGGCCTATTTAGTCACAAGTCTTTATATTTAATTCTTTTTAGAAAATTTAATTTTTATAGCTTGCTTAGCTCCATAAGATAGTAAGGTTGGTATTTTTTTCTCACTCTTAATCATAGTTGAGCACTCTGGTCTTTCCCTGTGGAGTTTGATTGCGTCAAACTCACATTTGGTGGTGCAGACACCACAGCCTATACATTTATTTGGATCTACAATACTCATCCCACAATCTAAGCACCTTGAAGTTTCAATCATTACCTGTTCTTTTGTGAATGTTTGTGATGTATCTCTAAAGGATAATTCTCCTTCAACCTTCTTATTTGCTGGAACTTGACGATCTGCCCTATCATAATCACCTAATAAGAAATTTTCCTTATCGAATTCTTTAAAATCTCTTCTATTTCTTCCTATGGTCAAGCTAGAATTTTCTTGAACAAATCTGTGCATAGAAATGGCCCCTTCCCTACCTTGAGCAATTGCATCTATTGCAAATTTAGGACCAGTATAGACATCTCCACCTACAAATATATCTTCTTCATATGTTTGATAGGTTAATGGGTCAGCTAGGGCGATTTCTCCTCTGCCAAGCTCAACTTTGGTATTTTCTAATAAATCACCCCAAATTATACTCTGCCCAATAGATAGCATAACATGGTCGCAAGGGATTGTGATTGTATCTTCATCGTCATATAGAGGTGAGAATTTCCCTTCATCATCAAATACTGATAGACAACGCTTAAATACAACTCCTGTCACCTTTCCATTTTGAGATAGGATCTCTTTTGGACCCCAACCACAGTTTATTTTGACCTTATCCTCTAAGGCTTCGGCAATCTCTTCTTCAGCTGCAGGCATGGTATCACGTGATTCTAGGCAGAACATCTCTACTTGATCAGAACCGCACCTAGCAGATACTCTTGCTACATCTATAGCAACATTTCCACCGCCAATGACTACAGTTTTGCCCTTAACAGGATAAGTTTCGTCTTCTAAAGCAGTCCTTAAGAATTCAACAGCACTCATCACGCCTTCTGAATCTTCACCAGGAATTCCAGATTTTCTTCCGCCTTGGCAGCCGATGGCAATATAAAATGCTTTATAACCTTGCTTTCTTAATTCATCCAAGCTTACATCTTTACCTACTTCAATACCTGTTTTAATTTCAACACCCATTTTCTTGATAATATCAATTTCGGCTTCAATAACATCTTTTTCAAGTTTAAAACTTGGAATGCCGTAGCGTAGCATACCACCAGGTGATTCATTTTTCTCAAAAATAACTGGTGAATAGCCCATTTTCGCAAGAAAAAATGCACAGCTAAGGCCCGCAGGTCCAGAACCTATAATTGCTACTTTTTCAGGGAAACATCCTCTTAGGGAAGGAACAATTTTTTCAGGTATGTATCTGGTTTCAGGATTAAGGTCCATTTCAGCAATAAATTTCTTAACTTCATCTATAGCAATTGGTGAGTCGATTGTTCCTCTCGTACATTCATCTTCGCACCTTCTATTGCAAATACGTCCACAAATTGCTGGTAGTGGATTATCTTGTTTGATAAGTGCTAGTGCTTCTTTAAATTTCCCTTGAGCTGCTAATTTTAGATAGCCTTGGACAGCTATATGCGCTGGACATGCAGTCTTACATGGAGATGTACCTGTATCATAGCAATTGATTCTATTATCATCTCTGTAATTTTCATTCCACATATGTGGTCCCCACTTCACTTCTGATGGAAGAGGAACTCTTGGGTATTCAATTTCTTGGCCATCTTTTTTACAGAATTTCTGTCCTAATTTAACAGCCCCTGCTGGGCAAACTTCCACACATTTGCCGCAAGCTACACAGTCTTTTTTCTCAACTCTTGCCACATAGGCACTTCTAGAAAGATTTGGTGTGTTAAATAATTGTGAAGTTCTCAAAGCATAACACACATTCACATTACAGTTACAAATAGCAAAGATCTTATCTTCACCATCTATATTTGTTATCTGGTGGACAAAACCGTTGTCCTCTGCTTGTTGTAAAATTTCATAGACCTTATCTCTGGTTATGTATCGTCCACCTTTATTTGTCTCTACAACATAATTTGCCATATCTCCAACGGCAATACACCAACCCTCAGGATCATCTGCACAACCTTCGTCATAAACTTGTCTTGAAAGTCTGCAAGAACACGGACTTGCTGCATATTGTCCATCGTATTTATCTAGCCAATGTGATATTTTTTCAATAGAAATGGCTTGGTTTTCTGATTCAATAGCCTTTTCCACTGGAATTACATGAAGACCAACACCAGCTCCCCCAGGAGGCACCATAGGACTTACCTTCTCGAGAGGTAATCTACTCATTCTTTCAAAGAAACGAGCCATCTCTGGATACTCTTTTAAAATATCCTTATTCATATTGGTAAATTCAGCACTTCCTGGCACAAACATTGGCACAATCCATTGCTTTGTCCTTGTTGGATTTTCCCAGTTATATTCTAGAATTCCCATTATGGACATCTCTTGCAACTGTTCTTCTAGATAAGCTTCATCTAGACCAGTCAACTTTTTGATTTCTTCCATTGTCCTTGGTTTTCTTAGCTTCATCTTTAAAGCAATTTCAGCTTGCTCATCAGTTAAAAGTGTTGCTAATCCCCAATATTCAGGGTCATATTTGTTTAACTTTTGAAAGCCAAGTTTTACCCTGACATTATTTGTAATCATTTTGCCCAAGTCTAAAATGACCTTGCGTGGCTGATCTACCTCATCTACCCAATCTGGATAAAATCCAGCTAGAGGATCCTTGTTATAATTATCCATACTTACACCCCTTTATATAACCTCTATTTCTTTTATATTCATTTCATTACCACAATATAAATATGTTTCATCACTATGACAATAAGGACAAGTCTTGGCATATTCGATAGTCGAATATAAGTGTCCACAATTTGTACAATAAGTCAAAGCTTTTATATCCTCAATAACTAGTTCTGCACCCTTTAGTAGTTCTGTTTTTTCGACAGACCATTTCCAACAATCATATAGGTAATGGTGAATGACTCCTGAAACTTCTCCGATTTCTAAAGTAACTTTCTTAATTGATTGGACCTTATTTTCCTCAGCAATTTCTTCGACAGAGCGTATGATATGAACGACAATTCCTAATTCATGCATAAGTACACCTAAGCACCGCTTGTATGTTTAACTAGCTCATCTTCAAGCCACTTAACAAATTCATCTATATTTTCCCCAGTTTTTGCTGAAATATAAATAATTCTTGCCTTTGGATTTCTCATGTATACGTTTTCTTCAAACTTTGATTTATCAAAATCGAAAAATTCCATAGCATCAATTTTATTAACCAAAACCAAATTTGTCTTCTCAAACATCTTAGGATACTTTAGAGGTTTGTCATCGCCTTCAGGAACTGATAAGATATTGATATTTAGATGGGCACCAACATCAAATCCTGCTGTACAAATTAAATTACCAATATTTTCTAAGATAATAAGATCTTGTTTTTCTCCCGCTAATTCATCTAAAGCTTGTTGGGTCATCACCGCGTCCATATGACACATTCCGCCAGTATGTAGTTGAATGGCATCAATTCCTGCATCTAAGATAGTCTTTGCATCTACTGTAGAATCGACGTCCGCTTCTACAACTGCTATTTTCCACTTATCTTTTAATTTAGTCAAAGTAGATACCAATGTCGTTGTCTTTCCAGATCCTGGTGAAGACATTAGATTTAAAAGCAAGGTTTTTTCTTCGCTTAATTTATTTCTTATTTGGCTAGCCAAGGCATTATTATCAGCCTCTATACTCTTTTTTACCTCTATGACTTTTACTTCATCCATATTAACTCCTTTGTGAAAATACTTATCTATCATAGATTAATTAATTTTAAATAGATTAATCAATAAGTAATCTACTTCTAGTATATAATCTTTTTATGATTTAGTCAATAGAAATTGTTTTCATATTTAATTCATCAGTAAGTAAAAGTTTTTGAGACAAATTTTATCTATCTAGACTTGCCTATGCTTATCCTAAACCGTCCTTTTTAAAACTTATTTATAAAGAGCCAATCCAAATCTCTGCAAAACTTTTCCCATCAAAGATTCCAGCATTAATGCCCTTATCTTTATAAGAAAATATTTTTTCATTTCCCAAAAAACCAATCAAAAGTTCTTCTCCAATACTTATAATCGCATCTTTATCGTGGTAGGTAAATTCAAATCCATCCCTAAATTTCTTCCAATTAGATTGTAGAATAAGTCTTTCTGTCTGTCAGAAAGGTCTGGATTAAGGTCAGGGTGCAAGCTTCTCACAATTTTTCTATATAATTTTTTAGCAAAATTACATCTTTTTCAGATAAAAGCTTTAAATGCAAACGACTAATTGCACGATTAATTTCATCCATCTTACAGTCTAGTTTTTCTTTATAATCAGCAAATTCTACATCAAGTATGGATTCAATTTCTGATAAATCAATTTTCTCTTTGCGATTAATCCTCGCCTGGATCAAAGCCTTCTTTCTTCTAAGTCTATGATACTTACAAAAAGCAGAAAATACCTTGTATTCAAGACCGCCAAAAATCAGCATATATTGGGTTTTAATATTTTCACAAACTACGAAATAAAGATTGTCCCTTTCTAATAGAAGCTTCTCTAAACTTTCCCTAAGCTTTTTTAGTTTCTCCCTAAGTTTTTTTCATCAGGAAATTCAATTATCTTTCCCATAGATCTACCTTTCTTAAAAATCATTAAAAAATCCCAACATATTAAGCAAATCAATACATTGGGGTTTATATTATTTATCATTATTCGGGTTATTCATGCCAATTTATAATCCCAAAAGCGTTCCAGGGCTATTCCAAATGAAGCTCCCAGCTCCACTCCCAAAGCAATAACTTCTGTAAAATAAGTCTTTATATCAGTCTCAATGCAATTTTTTGATTGCTTTACTGCTTTCATTATAACATAAATTATTATTATCTCGATAACAATTGTTGGGAATAATTTTTTTACAAGTTCCATTCTTTCAGATTTTTTAATTACACCTTCTTTAGTTTGATGTATTATTTTTATAGCCGGTTAATCTATGCCAAATAGAAATCAATCCAAACCCTTCTTAAGGCTTGGATAAATGTTATTAACTATTTCTAAGATTTACTTATTTTTTTCTAAAGTTGAGGCATCAAGAAGGGCTTTCGAAAATTTCACAGTTCCTTCCAAAAAGTCATCTTCTGGCATCCATGAAGCTTTTATTTCTTCGTCTATAAGTTCAAATCCTGCTTCTTTAAGTTCTTCTCTTAAGACCTTATTCCCTTCTCCAGACCAACCATAAGATCCGAAGACTCCCGCTACTTTATCTTTAAATTTAAGCTCTTTTAGGAAGTGTAGCCAGCCAGATATGGTTGTGATAGAAGACCTGCCAACTGTTGGAGAACCGACAGCTATTGCTTTTGATCTAAAGACTTCTGTCATAATATCATTTCTATCCATTTCTGCAACTGATAAGACTTTGGTCCTGGTAGATGGTGAAATTTCTCTAATATCATCTGCAATTTTGTGGGCTATTTTTTTAGTTGCTCCCCACATTGAATCATAGATAACTGTTACTTGATCTTCCTTATAGTTATCAGCCCACTCAGCATATTTCTGTACTATCTCTAGAGCATTTTCTCTCCAGATGCTTCCATGGCTTGTTGCTATAATATCTATAGGAAGGTTCATTGCAACAATTTCCTCAATTTTCTTTTTTGCAAAACTTGAGAAAGGTGTCAATATATTAGCATAATATTTCATAGCTTCATTCCAAAGGATGGTTGGATCTGCCTTGTCATTGAAAAGTTCACTTAGGGCATAGTGTTGGCCAAAGGCATCGTTTGAAAACAGGATATTATCGCCAGTCATATATGTTGCCATTGAGTCTGGCCAATGAAGCATGGTCATTTCTACAAAAACTAATTGCTTGCCACCTCCTATATCCACAGAATCACCAGTCTTAACTACCCTATAGTCCCATTCTGGATGGTGGTACTGGCCAATTAGAGATTTCTTTCCATTGGCTGTACAATAAATCGGTGTATTTGGAATTTCTTCCATGATCTCTACAAGTGATCCAGAATGGTCTGGTTCTCCGTGATTAATTACAATGTAATCAATTTCCTTTAGGTCAATTTCTGTTTTGAGATTTTTAACAAACTCCTCTTTATGAGGTGTCCAGACTGTATCTATCAATACAGTTTTTTCTTCTTGTATTAGGTATGCATTTTGGCTAGAGCCATGGTGAACAGAAAATTCACTCCCATGGAATTCCTGTAGTTCCCAATCGATTTTACCAACCCAATATACATTATTTTTTATTTGTTTCTTCATTATTTTCCTCCATTTTCCCTATATTTTTCAAACATTATAGAATTTTCTTTGAATATATGGATAAATACATCCTTTACTAGCTTTTCTAGCAAATTAAATGTATGCACATATGTTCTGCAGGCATCTTCTGGCGGATTAAACCAATCGGTTAGTTCTATCATTTCCTTGATAATATCTCCCGCCTCTTCATGGTCAGTTTCTAATTCTTCAACTTTTTTGATTACTTCTTGGCTAGGTGATTCATTTTCTAACATTAGTGGGAAAGTAATTTCTTCTTCTTTTACAAAGTGTTCTTCTAATTCCTTCTTAAGGTCTGCGAAAAGAGAATGAAGCTTCATCAATTCCTCACCATGATGTGCGAAATGAACAGATAGGATTTTATTTAATAATGGATCTATTTCAAAAAGCAAATCTCTTTCTCTTTTGTGATGATCTATGATTAAAGAGTCTATCATCTCTTTTATATCTAAATTCTTAAAATCATCTAGATTCATTATACCTTCTGTATCAGAATTATCGGACTTAATAGCTCCTTGAATTTTTTTAGCAAGATCATTTGCATCGATGTTTTTTTCTCTTGCAACCTCTTCAATAGTCATATGGCCATTGCAACAAAAGTCAATCTTCTCCTTATTAAAAAAATCTATCATATTCGTATCTGTCTTAACTAGGTCTTCTATCTTAGTATCAATACCTATCATTTTATCCTCCTTTTTTACTAGCTAATTATATTGTAAAGGAAGATTAAATAATTTTCTGTGTTGTATATCACACTTTTACATATTTGTTAATTCAATTAAGGCATCTAGATTTTTAATTCTTATCTTTTTATAAGCAATGTTTTCGATATATCCCTCTTTTTCCATTTGAGATAATTTCCTAGAAACGGTTTCCCTAGTCATATTAATTGACGAAGCAATATTCTCTTGATTGAGACTTATATAGCTATCATTTGTCATCCTCGCTCTATACAGCAAAAATGCTCCTAGTCTAGTATATGAATCTTTTAAAGACAAAATTTCTAAAAGTTTTTCAGTTTCATAGAGTTTTTTGCTTAGTGATTTTATCAAGTTTAGAGAAAAATCATGGTCTTTGATTAAAATTTTCCTAAGAATCGTCTTATCAATTTGACAAATTCCTGTATTTTCTATTGCAACTCCATTAGATGTATAGGAATTATCTAAGAAAATTGAATTCTCTCCTATTATGTCACCTCCCACATAAATCTTACTGATACTTTCTCTCCCCTCATCATCATAGGTTGAGGATTTAATTTTAACATACCTAATTACAATAATTTTATCAACTAGATCGCCATTAAAAAATAAACTTTCACCTTTTTCTAAATCCTTATGAACTGCTGATAAATAAATATTTTTTGATTCATCTACACCAAGCTTATTAAAAAGTTTGATTTTAGAGAGACACTTCCCTTTTTCTTGGCAATGTTTACAAGTTTGCATCAAATTCTCCCTTATATAATATCTATAGGCTAGACCATTTTTCTAATTTACATATTGATTTAAGCTTTTAATATTTCATTAATTAATATATAAATACCCAAAAATAAAAGACTCTAGAGAAACTAATTGTCCTAAAGTCTTAAAATAATAATTCAATTATTCATTATATCATTCTTTATCTGTTTTATTTATTTTGTAAGTACTCAGCTTAAAATATAGTCTTCTGTCAAATTTTTTGTCACCGCTGACATTTACAAAATAAGACCTTAAGATTTTAACCTAACTCCTAAAGTCCTATTATAGTATTATTTTTTAAGATGAGAAATGGCTTCCACATGGGACGAGTTGATAGAATTGATATATTTGCGATTTTTAATGAAAAAGTTGTATGCGGGAACATATCCACCAATCGTACCGTTTACAAAAAAGGCTGTTACAAATTGTGAATAACTATTGTTCCTTTTTTCCATTCCTCCTTCTGAAAATTAGTGGAAGCACTAATAATACCCATTGGTTCTTCATCTGAGATTGCTTTTAATTGTGTATTCTCACTCCTTGCCTCAGAAGGGAGAATACCATGCAGGGAATGAAAAGCACGGGAAAATGAATCAGCCGAATTATAGCCATATTTGACTGCTACATCAATTATTCTCAAGTCCTTATCTTTCAAATCAATTGCAGCCAACGACAGTCTTCTTCGAATATATTATGATAAACCTATGCCTGCTAAAAATGAAAACATCCTCTTAAAATGATACTCCGAACAGTAAGCAATTTTAGATACTTCACTATAGTCAATTTCCTCTATTAAGTGCTCTTCAATATATGTCAAACATTATTCATACTTCTTAAAGAATCCATTGAACAACCTCCTTTAGTGTCGAGTATCGATATTGTTAATTTAATTATATTGATACTCGATACTTGTCAATATAAATTATAATAGTTAATTTAAAAACGAAATTTAATTACCTAGTATCTTTTCTCGTAATAATGGCTTACGAAAAATGTTATAACAGGATATGAAAAGACTCCCAAAGCTAGGATAATAGCAGGTAAAACTGCATCTATAGAAAAACAAATCACAGAAACTATACCCATGATAAGGATAAAAACAGGTGTGACTGCAGCATTCACCTTATCTCTAATTTTTTCATTTCTTTCATCATTAATACTTATCCTATACGAAGGATCTTTCTCCATCTTTTTGTTGTGCATTGTCATAACAAATGATATAGATATACTAACACTAAAAATAAAAGGAAGTACTCTTTCTAAAATCTTATTATCTTTAACAATAAATAAGGCCAGCAAACTAACAAATCCAATCACATAACCCAAATACCAAATTTTCTTATTTTTCATTATCATTTTCCTCCTCATAGATAAAAATATCCTCGATTGCCATTTCAAAATACCTTGCAATCTTAAAAGCTAAAATAATTGATGGATTGTACCTCCCATTTTCTAGAGAACCTACTGTCTGCCTTGATACTTCAAGGATTTTTGCTAAGTCCTCTTGGGTAATCCCCTTTTCTTTTCTAATTTCTTCTAAGTTATTTTTCACATTGATCTACCTCCAAATGTCAAGCTAGCTTTACATATATTATATTAAGATTTTTATTTTATGTCAAGTATACTTTCCATTTATTTTCAAAAGAAAAACAGCCTAATTAAGAGCTGTTTGATTAATTTATTCTGTTCTAATTAAGTCAATTGTTGGTCTATCTAGAATTCTCTTTAGGGATAAGTGATAGATTAATAAATTTATTGCATAAACTACTAATGCAAATCCTAAAAATGCTAGGTGATTGTAGTATTTTAAGAATACATAAAAATTATATCCAGATGAAATTATTGACATGATTGTAATAACAACAAAAGTCACTAGTATTGCTAAAACAAATGATTTTATTTGTTCAAATACAAATTCTTGTTTTAATAATTTTTCTAAATCAGTTTTTTCCATACCTATGGAGTATAAATTTCCTATTTCTCTTTTCCTTGCCATCAAACTTGAATTTATAGAGGCATATCCATTTGTAAAATTTAGTGCAAGATGGTCTTATCTATTACAGCCTTCAATTCTGGTAATAGCGAAAATGTAATCCCAGATACTGCAAAACTTTTGGGTACTACAAGAACCTTTGATAACGAACTTCGTGAAAAGTTTCCAGAAATCTTGGAAAGAATTATCAGAGGGGTTTGTGAGTCAAATAGGGCTGGTTACAAGTTTAAATATAACTTTGGTACACCAGCTACTATAAACGATAAGGAGACAGCTGAATTTGGTCAAGAAGTTTTAAGGGAGATAGTTGGTGATGACGGCCTTGTAAAAATTGAGCCACGTATGGGTGGAGAAGACTTTGCCAAATACCTCCTAAACATACCTGGAGCCTTGATGACCCTAGGTGCATTAAAGGAAGGCTATGGATATCCCCACCACAACTCAAAGTTTAATATAGATGAGAGTTCTTTTAAGATAGGCACTGAGTACTTTATTAGATATGCGGTGGAATATTTTAAAGAATAATATCTCGGTTTTAATAAATCTAATTTTTATTGTAAACTAATAAACGAAGTTAAGGCCCTATGTATGATTTTTAGCAGAGCTAGCTGTATTCATATATAGGGGCAAGTTATTAGTAGTTAAAAGTTTTATCAAATCTTTAACCTATTTTCCTATATTAGATCCTGACATTAGGTATTGACTGTAGATTTCTAGTTTAGATTTCCATTATATAAGATCTTCAAAACCTCATTGAAGTGGGTATTTCTTTTTTCTTGGTCAAATACAAAGTTTATCTTTTTAATTACAATTTCTATAAATCTTACTTTAATATTATCTTGGATACTTTTTTATTTATGTTTTATTTTAATTAAATTGAATCAGAAAAAGACGAGGATATTTACTTTCCCCGTCTTTTTCTATAAAGGGACATTTACACTATCCCTTCTAAGTTCTCGCTTACTTTTCTATTTCTTCTACAAAGGTTTTAACATGTACAGGTAGATCTTTAGGATTTCTAGCAGTAATAATGTTATTATCTACTACAGTTTCTTCATCAACCCAGTTTGCACCAGCATTTTTAACATCTGTACTTACAGCTTTAACTGATGTTGCCCTTACACCCTTTAGGATATCTGCTTCTACTAGTACCCAAGGTGCGTGGCATATAGCTGCTATCTTTTTGCCAGCTTCGTGTGCTTCTTTTACAAAGTCTACTGTCGCCTGGCATTGTCTCATACCATCTGGTGAAAAACCACCTGGTATATAGATACCATCAAATTCGCTTACCTTAGCGTCAGAGCTTGCTATGTCTGATTTTACTTTTAGGCCACCAGATTTTCCTACATACTCTGTATCAGCTTCTGTTCCAACTAAAACTACTTCGTAGTCTTCTCTAAGTCTGTGGTATGGATATAGTAATTCGCTTTCTTCAAAATTATTTTCTAATAATACTGCGACTTTTTTCATTTAAATCTCCTTAATCTTCATTACGATTACAATATATGTATACCCAATCCATTGATTTTAAACATTTAATGAAATTCTAGTGGTGCTAACCTATGTCTATTAAGAGATTTTATACCTATCAGATGGAGCTAAAGAAACTATACAGTTACCACTAATTGTAATTATTCTATCTGGAGATTCCTTCATAATTCTATTTTTGCATTTTCGATACCATATAGTACCTCTTCCTCTCCTAAAATTCCATTTGTTATTGGCTTTTCTTCTCCATTAGATGGCACGATATCAACATCAATAATAGGTTGGTTCTTGTTTTGAGGAAGAATATATTGAAGAAGCTTGGCTCCAAAATAATAGGTATCCAATCCGCCACTAATATAATCTGGATATAATAATCTTATAGTTTTCATTTTGTCCTACTTGTGTACTACACTATATGTTTTTGTCAATTTTTATCATCAATACCACAGTCTCCACGCGGATTGGGTAGTCAGTATTGACAAAATTTCAATTTTTAGGAAAGCCTCGTTCTTAGGAATATATCTACTACTTTTATTCTTTCTTCTTCACTATCTATTAATACTGAATACTTTAAGATATCAGGGTGGGACCACCCTTCTATCTCTTCTTTCCAAGTATATCTGGCAACTCTTAATGGTACTATGATTAAAACTTTAGAAATTGCAAAAGCATCTAAGAATAAATCTTTATTCACTTTTATCTTATCAACTAAACTTGATTCTATCACCTTTTCTTACATTCATATTTCAAGCTTTATAGTTATTGTGTAAAGATTTCTCCTATAACCTTTATATAAAGACAAATTTTAAATTTATTACTATATAACCCTCGAAACTTGCACAATAACCAATTTACATAAAATCACTTTTTAATTTTAATCCTTGATTCTTAACACCATCTCAAAGTTTTAGCCCATTAAACCCATTGGATAAAAGCACCGAATAAAAATTGGTTGTAAACCTTACATAGTCACTATTTTTAAACAATAGCCCCTATATTCTTGTAAAAAACTTCTCCAAATTTTTCTTAATAAGATGAATCAATTGCACAACTTTCATTTTAATAAATCTACAAATTTTGAGTAAAGTTCCTGAAGTGAATTAAACCAAACTACCATGAAAAATGAAAAGGTAGAATTTGTGAAATTTATGACTATATATTTAGCCAAACAATAAATTCAGAAAAGGTATCATCATATCTATTATATTATTAAAAATAAGGAATTAAAAAAGCGATAAATGTAAAGCAATGATAACCTCATAAAGCATACTGGGAAGAAATTGGAAAAAAACTTAATAATCGTTGCTTACATTTATTAAAAATACTTGACAAGATAAGTTTACAAAAGTAAACTTATTTTAAGTATTAAGTCTACAATTGTAAACTGAAAGGAGGGAAAGATAATGGGTGCAATAGTATATAATACTCATATCACAGATGCTGAATGGGAAGTCATGCGTGTAGTTTGGGCAAATGACCGAGTAACAAGTAAAAAAGTCATTTCCGTATTGAAAGAAAAAATGGACTGGACACAATCCACTATCAAAACAATCTTAGGTCGATTAGTTGAAAAAGGCGTACTAAATACAGATCAAGAAGGTAGAAAGTTTATTTACACTGCCAATATTGAAGAGAAAGAAGCCGTAAGGGATTATGTAGAAGATATTTTTAACCGTATTTGCAATAAGAAAGTCGGAAATGTAATAGGAAGCATCATTGAAGATCATGTTTTAAGCTTCGATGATATAGATCGATTAGAAAGAATATTAGAGATGAAAAAATCTTTCGCAGTAGAAGAAGTGGATTGCAATTGTCCAGAAGGACAATGCGAGTGTCATTTACATCATCATTAAGCATAAGGAGGAATTAAAAATGAAGAATAACAACAAACATTCGTCTCACCGTCATCATAATCACGGCGATATGAATCACTTAAAACACAACAATAGCAAAATGGAACAACATGGAGACCATAAACATCACGATCATCATGCGGGTCATGAACACGGCAGACACGGAGGGCATGAGCATCATAATCACGGAAACTTTAAGGAACTATTCTTAAAGTCATTGCCACTAGGAATTATTATTATGCTCTTATCCCCTATGTATGGATTTGAGCTACCATTCCAGTTTACTTTTCCATATTCTGATATTATAGTAGCTATTTTATCTACTATATTAATTATTTATGGTGGACGTCCATTCTATCA